>JAYYTT010000001.1:0-2040 GCA_036344375.1 Acidobacteriota bacterium
ACTCTTGTCGGCACAATCCAGAAAAATGTCGACGCTGTCCGTGAGGTCGAAGGAGCGCCGCACATCAATCACCCCAACTTCGGATGGTCATTTGGAGCCGAGGAACTTGCTCAGATAGAAAACAATCATCTCCTTGAGATCTACAACGGTCACCCAACCGTACACAATGACGGGGGCGGCGATGCGCTTGGCTTGGAAACCATCTGGGACTATTTGCTCACGCGCGGCAAACGCATCTATGGAATTGCTGTCGATGACGCCCACGACTTCCAAACTATTGGCCGCGATCGCTCCAATCCAGGACGTGGCTGGGTCACTGTACGGGCCCGTTCTCTCGATCCGCTCGAGATCGTTACTCACCTGGAAGAGGGGCTATTTTACGCAAGCACAGGCGTCGCCCTCGACGATATCCGGGTAAACGACCGGCGCCTTGAAATACACATCCGCCAACGCACCAACTTCAAATACCTGACCAGGTTCATTGGCGCCGGAGGGAAAATGCTATCCGAAACCACCGAAAATCCAGCTGTTTTCGAGCTCCGCGGTCCCGAGGTGTACGTGCGCGCGGTCGTCTACGACTCGGGAGGTTGGCGCGCCTGGGTGCAACCCGTTTTCACTGTCAACAACTGACTCGGATGCAATCTGCAATCTAGCGACGTCGGCCTAAAGATTGTTCTTCTGTCTTCCCTAACCACCCTTAACCTAGAAGTCTTTCTCGATGTTCCATCCGCCGTAGTGCAAGAAACAACAACAGCGCGCCAGCAGTGAAAACTGCGAGGCGATTGATCAACATTTTTTCGGCCCAGATTGGGTCTTCGGCAATAACCGCCATCTCGAATGGCTTCAGGAATAGATCCCAATTTGTCCCCTGGAAACTTTCGTAGGTAATCAAGACCAAAATTATAAAACCGAGTCCCAACATACCGGCGGCATTGGCGCTGCGAGTAAAAACAGAGAAGAAGAACGTTAGGTTCACAACCAAGAACGCCGGCAGAAACGCGTTTAGCCCACCCCATATGTACGGGAACTCCGCAAAAAAATAGTAAGCAATAGTGCTCATGATCATAATTGTGACCAGTAGCACGGTGTACACCGAGAGCATCCGCAAGCTCCAGACCGTGTGGTGCGAGCTCGCGGTGCTAAATAACACCTCAAGGGTATGCTGGTCACGCTCCCTGGCGATGAGGTCCATGGCTAGGTAGATCCCAAGGACCGTGCCAGGCAACTCAACTAGGATGAACAAGGCATCGTCGACGCCGAAGCCCGAGTTCGGCTGGTATACCGCAAAGAGGTAGAGAATCGTGTAGAACGTCAGGAGGCCAAGTATCATGAACAACAACTTGCGCCGGAAGACAACGCGACCACTGAGACGAAACAGGGACATTAAGCTGTTTATCAGCTCGCGCCACGGCAGCATCGCCTCAACGTCCGGCGTTGCTGCGTCCAACGTCGGCGCGAAATCACCATGGTCCGACTGGGGGCCACGACCGATGTCGCTCACGCGGCACCTCTGTGCTGGCCGAGCAAGTAGATGTACGCGTCTTCTAATGACGGATCTACTTGTTCAGCCTTGAATTGCGCCGGTGCTTCGTCTGACAAGAAATGGACACGGATGCCGGCCGGGGTCCGCAGATGGGTGATGACATCGAGATCACGCTCAAGATCGTTGAAGAAACCTTCCTCGAGCACCGCTTCCCATACCTTGCCTCTTGCCTGCTCGCGCATCACCTGTGGCGTGCCCGCGTAGATGCACTGTCCATTGTTGATGACGGCCAGCCGGTTACAGCTGCCGGCAACATCCTCAACTATGTGAGTCGAGAAAATGACGATGCGATCCTTGCTCAAGCGGGCTAGCAAGTTGCGGAAACGGATGCGTTCGACCGGATCGAGGCCGGCGGTCGGCTCATCGACGACCATAATTTGCGGCGTGTGCAATAGCGTCTGGGCGATGCCAATACGCTGCCGCATGCCACCTGAATAGGAGCCAATCGTATCTTCTTTCCGATCGACCAAGTTGACTTGCTCAAGCACATCCATGAT
>JAYYTT010000002.1:0-3457 GCA_036344375.1 Acidobacteriota bacterium
CTCGATGCGCCGGTTTGCGGCAACCTCGGGACCGCCCTCAGTGAAGTAGTGCTCGCGGAGTTAAATGGAGAAACCTCCCCTGACGCCTATGTCGTAGAGGTCTCGTCGTTTCAGGCACATTCAATTCGAAACTTCCATCCGCGGTTCGCTGTTATCCTCAACATTCAGCCGGACCACCTCGACTGGCACGGAACGCTCGATGCTTACACAAAAGCTAAGTTGCGCCTGGTCCGCAACATGGGCGCTGCTGACTGGCTAGTCTATAACTCGGACGATCCCAAACTGACGTCATACCGGCCGCAAAATAATGTTCGCTTGCTCCCCTTTATGTCCGAGCCTTCTAACCCAGAGGCTCCCGCCGCCTGGGTCAGTAATGGCAAGATCTGCTGGTGGACAACCGACCGTGAAGCTGCGGCAATGGATGTCGAGGAACTTCGTGTCATCGGCCAGCACAACCAAACAAATGCCTGCGTCTCCGCCGCGGTTGCGTCTCTGCTCAACGTAGCCCCTGGATCAATCCGCGCCGCGCTATCTGCCTATGAAGGGCTCGCTCACCGCATGGAGTATTGCGGCGAGGTAGGCGGTGTACGCTGCATCAACGACTCCAAGGCAACCAACATAGATGCTTCACTGGCAGCCCTCTCGGGCTTCGATCGAGGTGTTCGGCTGATCCTAGGGGGCCGTGACAAAGGAGCCGATTTCGGTGAGCTATTGCCTATCCTGGACGGGCGCGTCGCCTCTGTTTTACTGATCGGTGAAGCAAGCAGCGTAATCGAAGCCGCTCTTAGCCACCACAGGAAACTACAGCGTTGTGAAACCATGGAATGTGCAGTCGCGCGTGCCTTAGATGAAGGAAACAGGGGCGACACGTTACTACTCTCGCCCGCTTGCACCTCATTCGATCAATATCCCAATTTTGAAGAACGTGGGCGTCACTTCAAAAGGTTGGTGGCGGCATACATGCTCGAAGATGACCCCTCTCAGAACCTAACGGAGATCTAGGAATGGCAAGTCGCTGGCTGGCGATAGACAAACCGCTGTTCGCTACGACCGTCGTGATGATCGGCCTCGGGCTGCTAATGGTCTATTCGTCGTCATATCACGAATCACAAGAGAATTACGGTAACGGTACCCACTACCTTTTCCGCCAGGCAATCGCGGCGTTGGTCGGAATCGTAGTCATGCTGCTCGCTATGCGGATTGATTATCGTTTGTACCAGCAGAGCCCGTTCGTCCTGTTTGCCGTAGGTTTGACTCTGGCTCTGCTGGTGCTGGTATTGATCATGGGCAGTGGTGAAGGAACGCGGCGCTGGCTATCTATAGGGCCTTTGAACCTGCAGCCTTCGGAGATCGCTAAGTTGACAACAGTGTTGTTTTTGGCCCGCTATCTAAGTCGTAAAGACGGCAAGATTAATGACTGGTGGAACGGCCTCTTGCCCGCCCTTGCGGTTGTCGGTTCGCTCAGTTTGCTCATCTTGCTGGAGCCTGATCTAGGCACCGCTGCAGCGGTAGTTATGGTTGCCGGCATTATGTTAGTTGTTGCCGGTATGGCATGGCGCTACATCATCGGCTTTGGCACCCTCGCGGTGGCGTTAGCCGGTACACAAATATGGATGACTGGGTACCAAACCCGCCGTATTATGGCGTTCTTGAATCCATGGGCCGACCAGCTTGACGTTGGCTTTCAAACGGTTCAATCGCTAATCGCGGTGGGGACCGGTGGTATCACTGGGGTCGGCCTAGCGGAAGGCAAGCAAAAGCTATCTTTCCTGCCCGAACCACATACCGACTTCATCTATGCCGTAATTGGCGAGGAACTTGGCTTTGTAGGTTCGATATTGGTCATCGCGGGCTTCTTGATGATCCTGTGGCGTGGAGTGCGCGCAACATGGATGGTTCCCGACAAGTTTGGTTTCTACCTCGGCGTAGGCCTGACCGCGGGGCTAGTCATACAAGCCTTATTGAACATGAGTGTTGTCGTGAACTTAGTACCGACAACGGGTATTCCACTGCCTTTGATAAGCCACGGCGGATCCTCGCTGGTCATAACATGCGGGGCAATCGGCATACTATTGAACATCTCACAACATTCCTGAGGAATTGATGCTCAAAAAGATTCGGCACCTACACTTCGTCGGCATTGGTGGTATCGGCATGAGCGGCATCGCTGAGCTACTGATTAACCTTGGCTACGAAGTGTCAGGGTCTGACGTGCGCGCCTCACCGATCACCCGGAGACTGGAGCAACTCGGGGGCATCATCTATATCGGCCACCAAGCGGGGCAAACAAAAGGAGCCCACGTTGTCGTGACGTCATCGGCGGTAAGTGACGAGAATCTCGAAGTACAGGAAGCCATCCAGAAGGGGACTCCGGTCATTCCACGTGCTGAGATGCTCGCCGAGCTGATGCGCATGAAGCACGGAATTGCAGTTGCTGGTTCACATGGCAAAACAACGACTACTTCAATCCTCGGCACTGTGCTCGAAGGGGCCGAACTGGACCCTACCGTCGTCATAGGTGGGCGTCTGCAGGCCTGGGGAACCAATGCCAGGCTCGGTCATGGCGATTTCCTCGTCGCGGAGGCGGATGAGTCTGACGGATCGTTCCTGCGACTATCACCTACCTTTGCCATTGTCACAAACATCGACACCGAACATTTAGACCATTACCGTGATTTCGATGAGCTACAACTCTCCTTTCTAACTTTCTTGAATAGTGTTCCGTTCTACGGTGCCAGCATTGTTTGCCTCGATGACCCCAATATCCAGCAGGTAATTCCACGTATATCGCGCAAGCTGATTACCTATGGATTCTCATCTCAAGCGGACATCCGTGCCGCCGACGTGCTAGTGGACCCACAAGGGACTTCGTTTTCTTGCTATATCGACGGCAAGCTGGCCGGCAAAGTATGCCTTCGGCTGCATGGCCGTCATAACGCCCTCAACGCCCTCGCTACGATCGCGGTTGCCCGTGAACTCGATATTGATTTCACTGACACCGCAGCCACATTAGCTGAGTTCGGCGGCACTGACAGGCGCATGCAACGCATAGGCACTGTCAACGATGTGCTGGTGATTGATGATTATGGGCATCATCCAACCGAGATTCAGGCCGTGCTCTCTGCGGCACGCGAGGCCTGGGACCGTCGAACCATTGTCTGCTTTCAACCACACCGTTACTCGCGCTCACAGTTGCTGATGGAGGATTTCGGCCGAGCCTTCTACCAAGCTGACACCGTCTTCGTTTTGCCAATCTACGCAGCTGGTGAGGATCCGATCCCAAATGTGACAAGTGACGCTCTTGCTGCATCGATCGTGAAACACGGCCATAAGGAGGTCCAAACCATTGATGGCCTTGAGCAAGCTACTGAAGCGCTATCAAACATAGTGAGGACCGGCGATCTTGTATTGACGTTAGGCGCGGGCGACGTGTGGAAGGTGGCCCGTGATTTGGTCA
>JAYYTT010000003.1:0-8228 GCA_036344375.1 Acidobacteriota bacterium
GACATTTGAGCCTTCTCGAGCCCGAGGTCGATTGTGTGAACATTTTGAAGTTTCATCGTTGGTTGGCTATGACCTCGATGGCTGTGATCAGGCCGTGGGTGCTGCAGGTGCGTTGCTAGCGTACGTAGCGAATACCCAGAAGGCCCCGCTGCATCACATCCGCTCGTTACGTCGTTATCGAGAGCGGGAATACTTGCAGCTCGACTCCACCACACGTCGAACTTTAGAGGTTTTTGAGTCGTGGCAGGATCGGACTGCCAAGGGGTCGTTACTTGACGTTCTTGACGTGACTCTGACCGCTATGGGAGGTCGCTGCTTACGAAAATGGCTCCTACGCCCCTTGCGCGATCCTTTAGCGATTAACCGGCGCCTTCGCACTGTTGCGGCAATGCACGCTGCGGCATCAGCTAGGGCTGGAATTCGCGTCTCCCTGGGTAACGTGCGTGACCTTGAACGGTTGACAACCCGGACGACCATGAGAAGTGCAACTCCCCGGGACCTTGCCGCGTTGCGCGATTCGCTTGAGTCGTTGCCGCGAGTACTTGCCCAGCTTAAGGAACTGGACGGTACGCCGATCGTCGATCAACTAATCGCTGAGTTCGATTCCTGTGGTGACATTGCCGCGTTGATTAAAGAGAGACTCGCAGATGAACCTGCGACGGTTGTTTCGGATGGTGGTGTTATCCGAGATGGATTTGACGACGATCTTGATGCGTTGCGAAATGCTAGTGGTGAAGGCAAGGATTTCATCGCGACTCTGCAGGCTCAAGAACGCGATCGCACCGGAATTGGTTCGCTTAAAGTTGGCTTCAACAAAGTGTTTGGCTACTACATTGAAGTATCTAAGGCCAACATGGGAAAGGTGCCTGAAGAGTTCATCCGCAAGCAGACGTTGACCAACGCAGAAAGGTTTATCACCCCCGAGCTGAAGGAATTTGAGCGGACGGTCCTCAGCGCTGAAGAGAGGATTGGCGAACTGGAGGCTCGTTTGTTCGCGGAGCTCCGTGAAGTCGTCAGTGCCGAGGCCTCGCGGTTGCATCGGACGGCGGCATTTGTGGCCACAGTTGATGTTTTGTCCTGTTTGGCTGAAGTTGCGGCTTTGAATGGGTATGTGGAGCCAGTCGTAGACGACGGGCGAGTGCTGGAAATCCATCAGGGTAGGCACCCCGTGGTTGAGATGCTTCAAACTGATGGGCGGTTTGTCCCTAACGATTCCTATATGGACGATGATCTCCATCGTATTCAGTTACTTACTGGTCCTAATATGGGTGGTAAATCCACCTACCTTCGGCAGGTGGCATTGATTACGATCATGGCCCAAATGGGTAGCTTTGTCCCAGCGGAGTCAGCACGCGTTGGAGTCTTCGACCGTATTTTTACGAGGGTAGGAGCAAGTGACAATCTTGCACGCGGAGCTTCTACTTTCCTGGTTGAAATGCAAGAAACGGCCAACATTCTCCACAATGCGACGCCCGCAAGCCTTGTTATTCTCGATGAGGTTGGGCGTGGCACCAGTACTTACGATGGTTTAGCACTCGCATGGGCTGTGGTCGAATATCTTGAACATCAAGAAGAAATTGCGCCGCGGGCATTGTTTGCTACCCACTACCATGAGCTAACTAGCCTAGAGGGTGTCTTGCCAAGCCTTCGCAATCTTAATGTTGCGGCGCAAGAGCATGGTGACGGTGTCGTGTTTTTGCACCGCGTCGAACCGGGCGCAGCGGACCGTTCTTACGGCATTCATGTTGGTCGCCTTGCTGGTTTGCCTCGGGAGGTAGTCGAACGTGCTGGTGAAATTCTTTGCACGCTCGAGACACCCGATGCGTTGGCTCCGTCTGGCCCAACCTTGACCCGGGGCAGAGGAGGGCAGATAGATCCGCACCCTGTTCCAGAGCATCCTCTCGTTGGTGAATTGAGGGAACGACTGGTTGATGAATTGACACCACTGGAGGCGCTAAATTTGGTATCGAAATGGAAGGCGAAGTGGGGAAGCGGCGAAATCGACGGGGATTGAGCCCCAGTGACAAATGTTTCGCTATCCTTCTAGAGAAGATTGCCAGCGGTAAAAGGCCAAGCCTCCGACGATGATTAATAACGCCATGGTTAGGCTTGCCAATGTGCCATTAGCTTGGACTGTTGCGATAATCTGTTCCCCATAGCGTGCTGCCAAAAAAGCTTCGAGGCCGAAACGAATAACACGACCCGTACCAACACCTACGATAACGCTGGGTAGTGGTTGTCGAAGATACCCAGCGGCCAGTACAACCATTTTGAAGGGAAACGGGGCTGGCATGAGCGCTGACCCAAGAAGTGCCAGTGCACCGTGTTTCTTTAAAAAACTCTCTGCCCAAGCAGTGCGTTTTCCTTGACTCTTCGTGGCACGGCGGCCACTTCGTGCTAAGCCATATACGATCATCACCCCAGTGGTTGAACCGATCACTGCCGCTGCTCCGTAGCTAGCAGCGTTATGAGGTGATAGCGCAGCGGCGCCCATCACCGCTAAATCGATAAAGGCTGGCATTGGAATGAAGGATGAATCTAGAGCCGATAACAGCAGGATTCCCCACATTCCATAAGGAAGAAGGACTTCTTGAAACCAAGCGGCGAAGGATTCCATATAAAGGTTCGTGCAGGGAAGCTTCCGGCGCGCCAAGCTACCATCAGGGTATGAGTCACGCAATCGAGCCAAATCTGGTGATTGGATTGTCCTCTGGAACTTCGATGGACGGGATTGATGCAGCCTTGGTCCAACTGGACCATTTGTCTGTTCCGGCATCGATCGAACTTATTGCCTTCGAAACGTATGCATACAAGCGATCTTTGACTGAAAAGTTGAGAGCGGCACCAAAGAAAGCTCTCCCTGCGGACCTGGCGGTGATGGACGTGATGGTTGGAGAGGAGTTTGCTCTTGCGGCGTTGAAGTTGCTCGAAATGGCTGGAGTGGAGGCCTGTAAGATTGCTGCGATTGGCTCGCACGGGCAAACAATCATTCATCTTCCGGGACAGAAAACCTGTGCTAGCCAGGCCATTCACGCTAGCTTGCAGATCGGGCAGCCGGCGGTCATAGCTGAGCGTACTGGCATTATGACCGTGGCGGATTTCCGCACCCGTGACCTAGCCTCGGGTGGGCAAGGTGCTCCCCTGGTGCCGTTGCTCGATCACAGACTCTATGCGCACCGAACTATTGGCCGGGTAGCATTGAATGTTGGTGGGATCGCTAACGTTACTGGGTTGCCGCCATCTTCCGATCTTAGTGGTGTACTTGCGTTCGACACTGGGCCTGGAAATGTTTTACTCGATGCAGCTGCAAGGCATCGTGGCATCGAAGCTGGCTGCGATGTTGACGGCAAGTTAGCGTTGTCTGGCCAACCACAGGAAGACGTCCTCGATGAGTTGCTTGCAAACCCGTTTTTTCAGCGGAAGCCACCGAAATCAGCCGATACAATGGACTTTCTCAACGATAGAATTACGGCGTTATTTGGTCGCACGGAGTCAATTAGCGACGCTGATCTACTGTCCACTCTAACGGAATTCACAGCGTCCACTGTGGCCACCGGTATCGCCCGCTTCCTAGCCGTAAGGCAGCCTGTTGACGAGGTTTTGATCTCGGGTGGTGGGGCGTATAACCATGCGCTCCGTGGGCGGTTGAGCGAGTTGTTATCAACGGCCCAGTTGCGAGATGCTGGTGAAGTGGCGTCTGTGCCGGGTGATGCGAAAGAAGCTGTGGCATTCGCGATTCTTGCTGCCGAGACTCTCGCAGGACGCCCCGGGAACGTTCCAACGGCTACCGGTGCCTCTGGACCGCGAGTTCTGGGTACAATTGTTCCCGGGGTATAATTCCTGTTCCTTCTTAAGTGTCGGCCAGTATGGAGATGTACAAATGGCAGGGCTCAATGCATCGGCGAAAATATGGCACAACGGGGAGCTGATCCCTTGGGATGATGCCCACATACATGTTTGCTCACACGTGGTGCACTACGCATCGGCGGTCTTTGAAGGGATTCGCTGCTATAACACTCAGAGCGGTCCCGCCGTCTTTCGTTTGGACGAGCACGTCAAACGGTTATGTCGGTCGGCACGTATATACCGCATGCCAATCGAAATTGGAGCCGATGGGCTTCAGGAAGCTTGCCTTGAAACCATCCGGGCGAATCAGTTGAAGTCTTGCTACATTCGGCCAATTGTTTTCCGTGGTTACGAGTCGCTGGGTGTGGATCCGACGTCTTGCCCGATCGAGGTCTATGTCGCCGTCTTTGAGTTTGATAAGTACCTTGGGGACGAGGCCCTTGAGCAGGGTGTCGACGTTATGGTGTCTTCGTGGAATCGAGTCGCTACTAATACACTGCCCGGAATTGCCAAGGCTGCTGCGAACTACATGAATGCTGCGCTGATCAAGATGGAAGCTGTACAGAATGGCTACGTCGAGGGCATCGCGCTCGATGCCCGAGGTTATGTATCGGAGGGTAGCGGTGAGAATGTATTCATCGTCCAGGACAACCAAATCATTACGCCACCAATAGCTGCGTCGGTACTGCCTGGGATCACACGTGACGTTGTAATGGTGTTAGCAAAAGAGCTTGGCTACATGGTCTCGGAGACTGACATCCCACGCGAGAATCTCTATACGGCCGACGAAGTTTTTTTTACTGGCACAGCTGTTGAGGTAACTCCGGTTCGTTCGATTGATAAGATCGAAGTGGGCACGGGTCAACGAGGCCCGATTACAGCACAAATACAGGAAGCGTTTTTTCAGTACGTCGAAGGGCGTGTTGAAGATCGCCATGGGTGGTTGACGCCTGTTTACGCGGAGGACCGTACCGTCGACATACCTCCTGTCGTTCCTGTGGGTGCCTAGTTAGGCAGTTTGCCCATGGTCTCGGAGGCGTAGAGCCTGTCTCGAAGGGGTTTCTTGGCACCACAGCAAAGGATCGACTCGCTGCAGTGGGCGATAGTGTCAATATTTCGGCCGAATCGAATTTTGGACCGGGGTATGTAGACGTAACCTTAGAGCTCGGCAAGTTGTGCGATCCCCGTCCAACTACCGGTGCAGGGATTACAGGCTAGGTGGTTAGGTCTCAGAATTCTGTGACTGCGGACGCGCTGGCGATGCTGACTCGCAGAGATTACAGCCGTGCTGGTCTTCGGGCCAAACTTCGCGCGAAGCATCACTTGTCTGATGACATTGAAGACGCTATTGATAAGTGCACCGAGTGGGGCTATCTAGATGACCAACGGTTTGGTCGTAGCCGGTTAGAATCTCGCCTGAAAAGACGGCCGACTGGGCGGTCAGATGCGCTGCGAGACTTGCAGCGCCAAGGATTGACCGAGACAATGAGCAAAGTGGTCGCCGATGAGGTATTTGAGCAACTCGGAGGGGAGCGAGGAGTCCTTAACGATGCTTTTGATCGGTGGGTTGCGCGACAAGGATCGCCCGAGAATCTCGCGGGTGCAAAGCGTTGCTTTGATCACCTCATGCGACGTTCCTTTCCGCGGTACCTGGTATTGGAAAAGTTGTCCATCTGGCTTGAAGATTTCACCAGCTGACGTGGCAGCGGACTCAACTAGGAGTCCATGGGATGACACAGCTGAATGACAAGGAATTCATGCAGCAACCGTCTGGCAAGTCATCTATAGAAGTCCGGAAGCGCTTCCTTGAATATTTCGAGGAACGTGGCCATGCCATTGTGAGTTCGAGCAGTCTGATACCCCGGGACGATCCGACGTTGTTGTTCACGAATGCCGGGATGAATCAGTTCAAAGAAGTTTTCCTCGGCCACGACAAACGTAGCCACGATCGATCGGTGACATCTCAGAAATGTATGCGTGTCGCGGGCAAACATAACGACTTGGAGAACGTTGGACCATCTGGGTCTCATCACACGTTTTTCGAGATGCTTGGCAATTTCTCTTTTGGCGACTACTTCAAATCTGATGCCATAAAGATGGCTTGGGAGTTGTTGACCGAGGGTTACCGTCTCCCTGAAGAGCGCCTCTGGGCGAGTGTGTACGAAGAGGATGACGAAGCCTTTGGCCTTTGGAAAAGCATCGTCGGTTTGCCAGAACACCGTATTTTGCGGCTTGGGGCAAAGGACAACTACTGGTCGATGGGTGAGACTGGGCCGTGTGGTCCATGCTCGGAGATTCACTTCGACTATGGTGTTGGTGATTTTGCGTGGCCATTGAAGGGAACCTACATCGAACCGAAAAACATCGATCTTGATGATGAACGGTTTGTTGAGCTCTGGAACTTGGTTTTCATGCAGTTCAATACAGATGGGAGGGGCTTAATCGAGCCGTTGCCGGCCCCGAACATCGATACTGGCGCTGGTCTTGAGCGCTTGACGGCTGTTGTTCAAGGTGTCCGAAGCAACTACGAAACTGACTTGTTTCTTCCGCTAATAACTTCAGTTGCCGAGCGGGCTGGCCACCCTTATGGTGTCGATGAAGCCAGCGACATAGCAGTTAGAGTCATTGCTGATCACTCCCGGGCTACTGCTTTTCTGCTAGCCGACGGCGTTAGTCCCGCCAACGAAGGGCGGGGCTACGTGTTGCGTCGTTTGATTCGTCGCGCAACAAGATTCGGGATGAAATTGGGTTTTGATTCGGCGTTCTTCAATCGCTCGGCAGGCGATGTGGTCGAGCTCATGGGTGACGTCTATCCTGAATTACGGCAGGCTGGAGAGCTTATCGCCCGAGTAACAACGGCGGAGGAAGATCGTTTTTTCAAGGCCTTGGCGGCAGGCACTCGCGTTTTTGAAGATGTTGTAGAGGAGGTGCGCGCTTCCGGCGGGAACTGCATCCCGGGAGATGAAGCCTTCCGCCTGTATGACACATATGGCTTGCCCGTTGAGTTGGCGCGCGAATTTGCCTCGGATGTTGGTATGAAAATCGATGAACGTGAATTCGAGGAGGCTATGGAAGGTCAGCGGAGCCGAGCTCGTGCTGCTTGGAAAGGCGGAAGCGAAGCGGCCGCAGCCCAAACGCTTGTGGCCAAATTATCCGAGCAGGGTATTGAAAAGACAATTTTCACTGGCTACGTAGAGTTTGGGCAGCAAAGCGGGGAAATTATTGGCTTGCTGCATGAGAACGTGCCAATTGAGAAACTTGAGGGCGGTTGCACGGGGGCCATGATTGTTGACGTTACGCCGTTCTATGGGGAGTCGGGGGGCCAGGTTGGTGATCGGGGAAAGGCCCGGACTGACAATGGCCACGCGGTGGTTAGTGATACACAACGGCTGCCAGGTGGTCTAGTTCTTCATTCCGTAAAAGTTGAAAGTGGAGAATTGTCTATTGGTGACAAAGTAATGCTCGCAATTGATACTGAATGGCGTGTCAATACGGCTCGCAATCACACGGCAACCCACTTGCTACACGCGGCTCTGCGCGACCGGCTCGGTGAACACGTTCGGCAATCAGGATCGATGGTGGCGCCTGATCATCTTCGGTTTGACTTTAGTCACTTTGCGCCGGTTGATGCTGGGCAACTCACTGAGCTCGAACGCGATGTAAACGAAGTGATCCGTGCTGATATCACAATGGAAGTTAGCGAGATGACCCACCGAGAGGCAATTGACCAAGGTGCTTTAGCGTTCTTTGGTGACAAATATGGCGATGTTGTTCGTGTCGTTAATGTGCCGGGTATCTCAACAGAGCTGTGTGGTGGAACACACGTGGCGCGAACCGGCGAGATCGGCACATTCATGATTATTAAGGAGGAAAGTGTTGCGGCTGGAACACGCCGTATAGAGGCAATTACGGGTGCCGCAGCGGTGGAGTGCCTTCAACAACAGCGCAGTAGGCTTCGTCAGGTCACAGCTAGTCTGAAGACTAGCGAAGAAGACGCCCTCGATTCTGTTGACAGAGTTTTGCTGCGTCTCAAGGAGGTTGAACGGGGCAACGAAGAGTTGCGAATGAGGTTGGCCTCACGTGAAGCTTCTACTGATCTAGAAGATTATGAAGTTGAGGTTAAGGGAATTAAGTTGTTGCGCCGCGAGGTTGAAGATCTCGACGCAGGTGGTCTGCGTCGTCTTGCCGATTCGATGAAGAAAGAAATTGGTTCAGGGATTGTCGTGCTTGGAACACGCAATGATGATGGGGCACAAATCGTGGTTGGAGTAACCGCAGACTTGTCGAAGCGTATCAAGGCGGGCGATATTGTGAGTTCGCTTGCGAAGCTGGTTGGTGGCGGTGGTGGTGGCAAGGCAGAGATGGCGCAGGCCGGTGGTCCA
>JAYYTT010000004.1:0-4750 GCA_036344375.1 Acidobacteriota bacterium
TCCTGGATTTGCTCGGCTTCCACTTCGTCAATACCTAGCAGGATTTCGTCCATGTCAAAAGTTTGGCCGAAATACATTTCCTGCTGGGCAAGGGTGCTCATACGACCAACAGTACTCTCAAGTCCGAGCATCACACTGCCTTTCAGGTTTTCCTTCATGCGAGAAAGTTCTTTGGGCGAGACTGGCACCTCCCGCAAAACGCTGAGTTCTTCAATGATAAGGTCGAGAACCGTGGCCGCCGCGTCTGGTCGGGTACCTGCGTAGATCCAGAAACACCCCGCATCAGCGTAGGTCTCGAGCGCAGAATAAACACTATAAGCAAGACCGTGTTCCTCACGAATGCACTGAAATAGCCTCGATGAAACGCTACCACCGAGCACCGCGTTGAGTAAGAAGGCAGCGTAGCGTTCTTTTTCATCGATCGAGGGGCCTGGGCAACCAACTGCGATGTGAACCTGTTCAAGTTCCTCCTTGCTGAGAATTCGGAAGTGTTGAAAGGCCCTCGGTGCAGAGAAATCCAGAGGCTCGCTGTGATTGGAAAGGCCACCGAACTTGTCTTCGACGAGCCCCAGAATCTCTTTGTGATCGAGTCGGCCCGCGGCAGCGACGACAACGTTCGCCGGCTCATAGGCTCGACGAAAAAACACGCTAAGGTCATCGCAACTGAGCGACTTAATCGTTTCACGAGTGCCGAGAATCGGCGTCCCGAGAGGGTGGTCGAGCCAAAATGTGCGACTGAATTCCTCCCAGAGAAACTCTTCAGGAGAATCTTCAACGGCAGCTAACTCTTCGAGGATCACCGCCCTCTCAAGCTCCATTTGGTGCTGCTCGAACAACGGGTTCAGCACGATGTCCGAGACCAATTCGAAGGCGTCTTCGACGTGAACAGCTAGGACATTGGCAAAGTAACAGGCGTGCTCTTTAGTGGTAAACGCATCGAGCTGCCCCCCCATGGCATCGCTTTTGTAGGCAATATCTTTGGCTGATCGATTCGCCGTTCCCTTGAACAACATGTGCTCAATGAAGTGGGAGATGCCCGCTTGGTCAGGTGCTTCAAAGCGCGAGCCCATTTTCACCCAAATGCCGAGGCTAGCGGAGCGCACAGTGGGCACGCACTCGGTGATGACGACAAGGTGGTTTCCCAGCTCCGCCCGCTGGACAGATTGATTGGTGGGCATGCGGAAGGATAACAGTCGGCGCAGACTAATGGTGCCAACCTAGAAGCCAGTTGGCTCCTCAAATGCCTTTATGAAGTATAAAACACGGTGGTTCGGCGCAGGCCGTCCTTGAAATCTATTTTCGGCACGTAGCCGATTACGTCACGGGCACGGTCGATGTCAGCGTGAGAGTGGCGAACATCTCCGGGGCGAGCATCGGCATGTTCCGGTTCAGAGTTCGTACCCATGATTTCATTCAAGAACTTGATAAGGTCAAGCAACGTATAGCGATCACCGCAGCCAATGTTGAGGACATCGCAAGTACCGGAGGCCCTATTGTCCGTGTCGACTCCGGCACGACCCATTGCGTCAGAATCTGCCTCTGACTTGTCAATACCAACAGCCAGCAGGTTCGCGTAAACCACGTTGTCAATAAACGTGAAGTCACGTGATTGAAGCCCATCCCCGTATATCGTTGGTTTCTCGCCGCTCTGCATGCGGGTAATAAACTTGGGAATTACCGCTGAGTACTGCGACGCCGGATCCTGGCGTGGGCCAAAAACATTGAAGTAGCGCAGTGCGAAAATGTCGAGACCGTAAGTACGGGCAAAGATACCGCCTGCTTCTTCCGCAGTAAGCTTGCTAAGCGCATAAGGCGACATAGGGCTTGGCGGCATCGACTCTTCTTTAGGCAACGTAGGCGTGTCACCGTAGACCGATGATGACGAAGCCATCGCAATGCGACGCACGCCTGCCTTCTGACAGGCCTCCAGAAGCGCGATTGTCCCTTCTACGTTAGCTCGCATCGTGGCCACGGGGTCAGCGAACGAGCGCGGCACCGAGGGTACCGCTGCCTGGTGAAAAACGGCTTCCACACCGATAACAGCTTCTTCGAGAGCGTCATATTCCAATAGTGACGCTTTGATGAAGCGGAGCTGATCTGGGAGAGGCCCCACACTTGAGTCACTGGCTACGGTTTCACCAGCATCCCCGCTGGTAGCAATCGGCGCAGCCACTGCTTCGGCTACTGCCATTTCGAGATTCTCACGCCGGCCAGTTGACAGGTCATCAAGCACGACAACTTCGTGCCCACGCGCCAACAGTGCGGTCACAAGATGTGAACCGATAAAACCAGCACCCCCGGTAACGAGAAAACGTCGAGAATCACTCATTGCGGGCGGCAGTTTCCCATGTTGGCTCAAACACTTCTATTCCTGGTCAGGAAAGGCATTGAACATCGAGGGCAACTTAGGATCTTCTTCAGTCTAAAGTAAACTCGTTTACCCAGTCGTCAGTCGCGGACCATTCTGGTTGTTCAGTCTTCGCGAAAATCCAATCACCGAGCACCAAAAAATCCATCTCAGTACGCATGAAACAGCGGTAAGCATCCTCGGGTGTACACACAATCGGCTCACCACGAACGTTGAAACTCGTGTTCACAAGGAGACCGTACCCGGTCCGGTCCTTGAAAGCATTAATCAACTTCCAATAGCGCTCGTTGGTCTCACGATGGACAGTTTGAATGCGGGCGGAGTAGTCAACATGAGTAATCGCTGGAATGTCGGAGCGAGGCTGGTAAAGGCGCTCGAACATCCCTTGGTTTTGATCCATCGATAGAGGCTCACGTCGTGACTCTACGACCGGCGCAACTAAGAGCATGTACGGCGAATCTTCTTCCAGTTCGAAGTACGTGCTGCATTCCTCTGTCAACACCGACGGCGCAAAAGGCCGAAACCCCTCACGGTACTTGATCTTCAAATTTAGGGTCTTCTGTGTATCAGGACGCCGCGGATCACCCAGAATGCTGCGATTGCCCAGGGCGCGCGGGCCCCATTCCAGCCGACCCTGAAACCAACCCACAACGTCACCTTGGTCGAGCAACTCGGCGACGTACATTGACAGTTCGTCGAAGTCGTCAAAATGCCTGCATGGCGCATCATACTTCCGAATCACGCGCTCGATATCGCCATCGCTGAATGCTGGCCCAAGAAGTGATCCCTTCATGCTATCCGTGGCCGAGCAAAGCTTTCGTTCCTGCCCATCCCAGATGTAGTGTGCTGCGTAGGCTGCACCTAAAGCCCCTCCAGCATCACCAGCCGCGGGTTGGATCCATATTCGATCAAAGATTCGCTCACGTAATAACTTGCCGTTGGCGACACAGTTAAGAGCTACACCACCAGCCATCACCAGGTTAGGCGAGTTCGTCAATTCACGAGTTGTCTTGGCAAGGCGAAGAACGATCTCCTCAGTGACTTGTTGAATCGCGAGCGCCAGATTCATGTACGGCTGTGTGATGTTCGTCTCCGGCTCCCTCCTAGGGATACCGAACAGATTCTTCCACTTGTCATTGGCACACATTCTTAAGCCCGTAGCAAAGTCGAATTGCTTCATGTTCAGAAGCAACGAACCATCGTCGCGGAGATCGACGAGTTCGTCGAGAATGATCTGACGGAACCGTTTAACTTCGTCGGAATTTTTCTCCCCGTAGGGAGCAAGCCCCATCAGCTTGTATTCACCACTGTTGACCCTGAAGCCACAGTAGTAGGTGAATGCGGAGTACAGCAGCCCGATTGAATGAGGGAAATGGAGATCTCTGAGAATCTGTAGCTTTCCCCCCTCTGCCTTTCCGATCGTCGTCGTAGCCCACTCGCCGACGCCGTCCATCGTCAGTATGGCTGCTTCTTCAAATGGCGAGGGATAAAACGCACTTGCCGCATGAGAGACATGGTGCTCTGGGAAAAGCAGCGGCGGTCGTTCACGCTGTGGAAGAATTATGTTCGCTTCAGTGTCCACAGCAAGTTCACCCGTCAACCCCGCTTGAACCTTGGCAAGCTCTTCCCACAGCATCCGCTTCATGAAGAGCTTCTCCTTCATCCACACAGGCATCGCATGGAGAAAGCTTGTCAGTCCACGTGGTGCAAAAGCATGATAGGTCTCTAGGAGCCGTTCGAGCTTAAGATACGGCTTGTCATAGAAAGCAATCCCCTTAAGGTCGGGAATCGTGAAGCCAGCCTCCGACAGCACATAGCGCGTCGCGTTAGCCGGAAACCGGGCGTCATGCTTCTTGCGGCTGAATCGCTCCTCGTGAACCGCAGCAACAATCTCACCATCGACCAGCAACGCAGCGGCGCTGTCATGGTAGTAAGCAGATATACCAAGGATTGCGGACTTCACTACCTAGAAGAGGGTGTAGATAAATGGTGAAAGGGCTGTGCCTGCCGTCAATAGCAGAAGGGCACCAACTATCAGAAGAAGAAGGATGATCGGCAACAACCAGTACTTCTTTCGGGCTCGAAGAAATCCCAACAAATCAGCCAAAAACTCCATAATCAACCCTTTCCGGCAATCCACTTAGTACGGTGTCTCAAGATTCGAAACAGTCGAAGTAGCATCACGTTCGACGAAGACACTGCCCTCGCCTCGCCACTCCTTATTGCGCATTGCGTCGGCACCCATCATCCGTCGGAACAACCCGACGGGTGTCACGATCATGGCAAACAAGATCGTCAAAAGGATACGGGAACCAAAGGCAGCGAGGATTCGTGCCAACCCCCACCAAAGAATCGCCCAGGGCCGGAACAAACCGGGCGCCA
>JAYYTT010000005.1:0-3297 GCA_036344375.1 Acidobacteriota bacterium
CTCCCAGGTGATGCTCTGAAGATCGCGGCGGCGACGGCGGTCTACAAGAGTCGTCCGAACCTTCTCTCGACGTTTTGAAGCTACACGAGTATCAGTCCAAGGCGCTACTGCGCCAGTATGGGATCCCTGTTCCGGATAGCGAAGTTGTTGAAGGTGTGGATGCTGCCGTGGTCGCGGCGGCAAACCTCGCAGAGAAGGGATATACGCGTTTTGCTGTCAAGGCGCAGGTGCACGCTGGAGGGCGCGGCAAAGGTGGCGGCATCAAGCTCGCCGACAGTCCCAACGAAGCGGGTGAGCTAACTGGTGCGATGCTTGGTTCACAGTTGGTAACTCCGCAGACTGGTCCTGAGGGGGTCCCAATCCGGAAGGTTCTGATCGAGGGCGGCGCGGATATCGCCAACGAACTTTACTTGGGAATCACGATCGACCGATCGAAAAAGCGACCAGTGATAATTGCCTCGACCGAAGGTGGTATCGAAATCGAAGAGGTTGCAGCCAACGAACCGGAAAAGATCCACAACGAGTGGATCAAGCCAGGCTGGGGACTTGAGACGTTCGAGGCAGCTGGTGTCGGGTATGCACTTGGGCTTGAGGGTAAGACACACCGTGCCGCAATCCCGATTATCAGGAAGTTAGCTGAGATGTTTGTTGACTTGAGTGCCTCACTAGTAGAGATCAATCCGCTAATCGTTACTGGCGATGGCAATGTAGTTGCCCTGGACGCAAAGATAAATATTGACGACAACGTTTTGTTTCGTCGCCCGGACCTTGAGGCCATGCGCGACCACAGTGAAGAAGACGAACTCGAAATCGCGGCTGCTGAGCATAGCCTTTCGTACATCTCTCTCGAAGGGACGGTGGGTTGCATGGTCAACGGTGCTGGCCTGGCAATGGCGACGATGGATGAAATTCTGCTTGCTGGAGGCACGCCCGCCAATTTCCTTGATGTGGGTGGTGGCGCGTCAGTCGAGCGGGTGGCAGCTGCCTTCCAGATCCTCATGCAGGCACCAGCACTCAACAGCGTATTAATCAACATCTTCGGCGGTATTGTTCGTTGCGACAGGGTTGCCAAGGGCATCATTGAAGCGCTTCAAACGGTTGAGGTCACCACCCCAGTAACCGTGCGCCTACAGGGAACGAATGCAGAAGAAGGGCGCAAACTGCTCCAGGAATCGTCACTTGAGTTTATCGTCGCTGCAACTCTAGATGAGGCGGCGCGCAAGGCAGTGGAGGCTGGCCGGTGAGTATCCTGGTCGATGCTGACAGTCGTGTGTTGGTGCAAGGAATCACTGGTACCGAAGGTTCGTTTCATACCCGCCAATGCATCGACTATGGCACCAAGGTTGTTGCGGGTGTCACCCCTGGCAAAGGCGGGCAAACATTCGACGATACGGTCCCAGTGTTTAACACGGTGGCGGAAGCCCAGACTGAGACTCACGCGGACGTGTCGCTTATCTTCGTACCCCCGATGTTTGCTGCCGATGCGATTAAGGAGGCCGCTGCTGCTGGGGTGAGGTTGGCTCTATGTATTACTGAGGGTATTCCTGCCCTTGATATGGTTGAGGCCTTGGCCTATTGCCTCGATCGTGGCACCCGGGTGATCGGTCCGAACTGCCCCGGTGTTATTTCGCCGGGCAAATGCAAGGCTGGCATCATGCCGGGTTTCGTGCATGAGCAGGGCATCGTTGGTGTTATCTCGCGAAGTGGGACGCTTACCTATGAAGCGGTTGACCAACTCACCCGTGTTGGTCTTGGCCAATCTACTTCGGTTGGCATTGGTGGAGATCCGGTCAACGGAACTTCTTTCCGCGATTGCCTTGAGATGTTTGCTGAAGATGAAGAAACGAGGGGCGTCGTTTTGATCGGTGAGATCGGTGGGAGTGCCGAAGAAGAGGCTGCTGAGTATCTTGCGGACGATTACCCACTGCCGGTTGTTGCGTTTATCGCCGGGCGTAGTGCACCTCCCGGTAAGCGAATGGGACATGCCGGGGCGATCATAGCTGGTGGCAAGGGTACGGCTGATGAGAAGATGCACGTTCTTTCAGAGGCTGGTGCTACGGTTGTTGAAAGCCCCTCTGTGATCGGTGACGCCATGGCTGAGATCCTTGACAGGGATTAAATAAGGAAGAAGATCGGGCCCTTCCCCAGTCAAATACAACAGTTATTCGCTCGTGTGCGCTGACTACGCCCGGTGAGTTACCTTTCCTCGACGAAGCGTTCTTTGCACTCCAATACTCAGCAGGCTGCTTTCGTTAGTCGTCAACGGATTTGCTGATAACACGGCTAGGTTGGCAGGAGCCCCGACGCGTATGGTGCCGCCGGAGGGTATACCGCCGCCATTTTGGCAGAGCGACGTAGCGATTCGCAGGCTTTCTTCTCGTGTGAGCCGGTTTTGTGGTTGCCATCCTCCGGGGGGCATCCCCGCCCGATTTGCCCGAGTATGGGCCGTGTAGAAGTCGAGGAGTGCGGGCCCAGGGGACGTGTAGTAGTCGGATGAGAGAGCCAAGTTAGCACCAGCTTCTGAAAGTGCCCTCCACGGGTATACGCGGGCACCGTTCTCTGCTCCAAGTCGGCAATCGTCCATGGTGCGCCCGTTGTCATCCGGGTCGATAAAATTTGGTTGCGTGACCAGTAGAAAGCCTCGCTTCGCAGCTATTTGTTGGTCTTCGAGCGAGCTATAGCCGAAATGTTCGATGCGAAAACGGCGTGGATCCACATCGCTGAGATCGTCGGAGACTCTTGTGTACGCTCTCAGGACGCGGCGCACAGCGTCGTCACCTATGGCATGGGTCGAAATATCTAGGCCTGACTCAAGAGCTCGGCGGGTCTCAAATTCAAGCTCGTCGTCAGTCATTCGCATTAAGCCGGCAGTGTTTGGGTCGTCGGCGTAGGGATGGGAGAGGGCGGCCCCGCGGCTACCAAATGCGCCGTCGGCGTATAACTTGATGTGGGTCACTCGGATACGAGGCGAGAGATCGGCGTACTCACCGGGATTGCCGACGATCTTGTCAGCTAGCTTGCTTGGTGAGGGAATCATCAAATTTACGTCGATCGGAAGCGGGTCTTCAGCGTCGGCCCAAGTCAACAACTCGAGCATCAATTCGAAATCGACCCCCATGCTTACGATTGCTGGGCTGGCCATGAAACCAGCGTCGAAAACTTCCGTGACACCCCGCTTAGCCAGAGCTTTGGAAGCTAGTTTGAACGCTTCACGGATCTCCCAACCCGCTGCAACGGGAATTTGTTCCAAAATTGGCTCTACAGCGCGTTCCAGCAATATTCCTGTCGGCGCCCCAT
>JAYYTT010000006.1:0-2916 GCA_036344375.1 Acidobacteriota bacterium
TATCCGGGTCGTCAATCTTGTTGTGATCGTTGCGCTCTTCGAGCGATAGCTCATCTTCGAGCGAGCGCTTAAGGTCATTGGAGGCGCGTTTGAACTCAGACAAGCCTCTGCCTATAGACTTTCCCAACTCGGGCAGCTTCCTCGGCCCGAAAATAAGAAGGGCGATCACCATGATAACGAGGAGTTCGGTGCCACCGATCGAACCGAACATCGAACCTCCGTCCGTGAGAAACAACTGACACGTGCAACGCTGCCGCTAATGATACGTGCGTCACCCCTGACTCGGCAACGTCGTGGCCTTGTTGCCTTAGGACAATATGCATCTTTTTATGCCGCCAAGCACGCGAACGGTTGAGTTAATACCGGTCTTGTTCAAAGGCAGCTTTGATTTCTTTTCGCCCAGCTCCTGCGCCCAGAAGAAGCATCAACAGCAACCTTGCCTTCGGGCCAGATAGCTGATCGGCGAAGATCATGCCACTCTCTTTTAGGGTCGCTCCACCGCCGTCGTAACCGTACATCGGTGCGGCACGGCCTTGCGCGCAGCGCGTGGTGATGACGATCGGTAGGTTGCTAGAGTTTGCCGTTAGTGCCTTAGCCATGCCCGGTGTAACGTTCCCACGCCCCATACCTTCAATTACTAAGCCTTTGACACCGGCTGTAACGCAGGACTTGACATAGTTGCCATCCGATCCAGCAACTGCCTTGATGAGTTCGACCGAGGGCTCAATGACGTCGCCCTTGAATGAGGGGAGGGAAGGGCGTGTTGGACTCGCGAAAAAAATTACGTTCCCACGATCGACAGTGCCAATTGGACCACATTGTGGGCTCGCGAATGAGTCATACGATTCGGCGTGAACCTTGGTGACACCGGCAGCAGTGTGGATCGAATCGGCCATGACGACCATGACGCCACGGCCGCGGGCGCTTGCCGAGGCCGCTACCTGAGCGGCAGCGAGAACATTGGCTGGCCCGTCCCAGGTGGGGTCCGATACTAGCTTCATGGAACCAAAAATGATCACCGGTATGTCTGGGGCCAGGATGCGATCCAGAACAAAGGCAGTTTCCTCGATAGTGTCCGTTCCGTGTGTCACGACGACACCGTCTATTGCTCCTCCAATGGTTGCTGACCGAATTCGGTCAGCGAGATACAGCATGCGCTCCGGGTGCATGTGTGGGCCTGGGTAGCGACCGAAGTTGTCGACGACGACGCTAGCTACATCGTGAAGGGCCGGGGTGCGCTCGAGAATATCCTCTCCGGTCAGCGTGGGGACTGGAACACCACGTTCAGGGTCCAGAGTGCAAGAGATGGTTCCACCGGTGAAGATCGCGAGGATTACCGGCAGCTTGCTGCGATCAGTGCTCAACTTTCAATACGCGCGGTCGAGACTTCCTGGGCGGTGTTTTCTGTGATGAAACGTTTCATACCGCTGCGGTACTTGTAGCCGTTCCCTGTCAAGAAGCTGACCACGGTCTCGTCCTTGTCCAGGTCACTACGTGCTAGAAGGTGGGGTATCGCGGCCAGTGTGGCGCCGTCCTCGGGGGAGCCGTAGATTCCCTCGTCAGTTCCCAGGTGGTGGACGAACTCCATCGTTTCCTCATCTGGGACCGCTATCGCTGTTCCGGACGATTCGCGTAGGGCCCGCAAGATTTCCTGGTCACCGACCATCATCGGTACGCGCAAGCCGTCGGCAACGGTCTGTGCGTCTGTCCAGGTCTGCACGGACTTATCTCCTGCTTCGAATGCCCGGATCACTGGGGCGCAGCCAGTTGATTGCACCGCGATCATACGTGGCCTTTCAGCGCCTATACAGCCCATTGCCTCAAGTTCATCGAAAGCCTTCCACATCCCGACTAAGCCGGTACCGCCACCGGTCGGATAGATAATTGCGTCGGGCAGTTTCCATCCCATTTGTTCGACAAGTTCGATACCCATTGTTTTCTTGCCTTCAACTCGGTAGGGCTCCTTCAGGGTGGCGACGCTAAAAAACCCCCCCGCCTTCTTGTCATTGGCCAACTGTGCGCCGGCGTCGGTGATCAGACCGGCAACGCGCACGACTTTGGCACCGAACCCTTCACATTCATCGACAAACTCTCCTGGAGCGTCATCTGGCATATACACGGTAGCCGTTGCGCCGGCGCGCGCTGCATATGCTGCCATTGCTCCTCCGGCGTTTCCTGCTGTCGGGATCGCGAGCGAATCGATGCCGAGTTCGACTGCTCTGCTAACCGCTACGCATAGGCCGCGAGCCTTGAAAGAGCCTGTCGGATTGATCCCTTCATCTTTGAGCAATAGGTTGGCCACGCCGACGCGCTTGCCAACGCGTGGCGCGGACAACAGCGGGGTCCCCCCTTCACCGAGCGTCAAGCGGAAGTGAGGGTCGCGGACCGGCAGAATGTCAGCGTAGCGCCACAATCCGGCAGGACGGTTGGTAAGGCCGGCCCCCTCTTCCCAGTTTGTTGCTGCTGTTTCTAGATCATAGCGACTGTACAGGGGCCCTCCGACATCCGAAAGGGTGTGGATTTTGTCAGCTTCGTACGTGGTCCCGGTGCGTGGGCAATAGAGTTCGGTAAGTGTGGATTCAAGCATTTTCGCCCTAATTTGGGTGGTGAGGTACGACCATGGCGGAATTTTCTGTTTCCTAATTGGCTGCAAGAAACTGCCAACAGCATACATGTTACTCGAACCCGCTACGTGGCCTGAAATCAAGGGTTTCGGTGCCTTTTGAAGCATCCGTTACGTTGATACAACCCCAGCCTTTTGCTACACTTCAAAGTAACTTATTGGGTGTTCGCACGAAAGTGGGCCCCGGCCCGCTTTTTTCTTTTCCCCCAGTTTGAACACCGCTGCCAAGGAGAACCGACCTGGTCGAGACGGCGATGGTCGAAGAGCGAGTCGCCCCCTTAGCGGCGCGAAAT
>JAYYTT010000007.1:0-8325 GCA_036344375.1 Acidobacteriota bacterium
CGATAACGCTCGGCTACCGGCTGTCGTCAAGCGAGACCCCGTTTGACTACCAGGTGCTGGCCTATGAGAAGGGCGCCTACATCCTTCACATGTTACGGATGGCGATGTTCGACTGGCCGACCGGGTCCGATGAGCCATTCCGGGTCATGATGCGCGACTTCGTTACCGCCCACCTCGGCGGACAGGCCACCACCGAGAGCTTTCGCACCATCATCGAGAAACACATCGGGGAGGACATGGGATGGTTCTTTGACCAGTGGGTTTATGGCACCGCGGTTCCGACGTACCGGTTTGCCTGGAAGGTTGAGACGCTGGTCGATGGGCAGCGACAGCTTCAGCTCCGTGTACGCCAAAGTGTCGAGCCTGATGTGCCGTTCAGGATGATTGTCCCGGTACGGGTCAACATCGGTGACGGTCGGTCCGTGGTCCTCAAAGTATTGGTTGACAAGCCCTACGAGGAGTTTGTATTCAACTTATCGGGGGGCCTTAATCCTGAGGATGTGATCTTCAACCCGCGTAACGCGGTGCTTGCTGAGGTCGAAGAAGAAAGCTGGTGATGGCACGAAAGATATTACTAGCGACCGGTGTTTATTAACTCCTCAAGTGCCGCCTGAGTTTCTGGAGACCATCCGCTAAATACGCGGACCGGCTGTCCGTCCTCGTCAAGCAAAATACTCATCGGCACGAAGATATTGGCGCCACGAAACAGGCCGGCGACTTCGTTGGTGTCGGAGAAGTACGATGGATAAGTGATGCCGAGGCTTTCGCGAAACGGTTGAACTCTTTCCTTTGTCTTCTCCGTATCGATGCTTAAACCGACCAGATCTATGCCCACCGCTGCGAGCTGGGGTGCGAGTAGCTCCAGTTCCGGCATCTCCTTCCGGCAAGGGATGCACCAGGTAGCCCAGATATTTAGCAGCGTGCGGCGCCCCGTGGTGGTGATGTCATGCAACGAGGTGGGCTCGCCATCGAGGCTCTCGAGACTAAGGTCGGGCATCCGGGCGGACCGGTCAATGGTTAGCTTGGTAAACAATGCATCTTCTGGATCCAGTGGATCTACAAGACTGAAGCGGTGTTCGTTGACGAAGATTTCTGTGATTGCTGTGTGCGACGAGTTCTCGACGACACGAATCGAGCTGCCTGCGGGGATTTTCCCTAGATGTTGGGTTGCACCGCTTGGCCACTTAATCTCGACCCACTCCGCCTCGTTATCTGCCCCTAATCCGAACAGCAACCGAGGGTCGTTCTGTGCCAAGAAGCCTGAGCCCCCCGATTTGACTTTCGTCAAGATTCCAGCAGAAGTCTTGATCCGCACGATTGCCCCGAAAGCGTCTCGCCCACTTTGCGTCCCTTCTAGCTCGATTCTAAGGAAGTTTGTATCTTGGCCTATGTTGTTCCGGAATAAGTGATGTGCATTGCCCTGCAATGCCACCAGGAAAATGTCGCTGTCACCATCGTTATCGAAGTCAGCGAACATAGCCCCACGCCCGTCACTGATTGAGTCGGCGCCGGAAATGCCGGAAATGTCAAAGTATCGTATCGAACCGGTGCCTCCATCCACCGTGTCCACACCGCCCATATTCAAACTGACGTAGTCACGTTCGAAGCCGCTGAACGACAGCCCTTCGGTGTGGATCGCGCTCATGTGATTGTCGCGATACTCGTCGTTGCCGGCCGTCTCGGCTTCGGCGTTCGACGCCACGACGTGGCGCCAAAACAAGCTTCACGTGTCCTCCATAGTTTTGCCCGAGATGAAGCCGTTTGGACTATATATATCTTCCCAACCGTCGTTGTCGAAATCGATGAAACCACCGCCAAAAGCCCAGCCGGCGGGCAGGCCACCGACATCGTGGGTAACGTTGTCGAAGTGGCCGGAACCATCATTGGCGAACAATGAGTTCCCTGCAGCTAGCTTCTTGAGCACTAGTTCTTCAGGGTCGGCGTCTGGGTACATGCGCGACAGGATGCGGTTACCAGCAGTCGACGACATGTTCGTTACATGCAGATCTAGATCGCCATCGTTATCGTAGTCGCCGAAAGCAACACCCATGCCGTTGCCGGGATCGAGGACCCCCCGCTCCATAGCTGCCTCGCGGAACCTCCCCTGATCGTTTAGATAGAGGCCGTTCTCCCCGAAGTCGTTGCTGACGTAAAGGTCCTGATCTCCGTCACCGTCAATGTCCGCGAAGGCTGCTGCATAGCTCCACCGTGAGTCCCTAACACCCCACTCTGTCGCGACTTCGAGAAATGTTCCGTCTCCTTGGTTGAGAAACAGGAGGTTCGGTGTCCCATTGGTTGCTTGATCCCAAGAATTTGGCATCACGATTCCATAACGGTTGTATGAGGCCACATAGATATCCTGGAGGCCGTCACCGTTAACATCAGTGGCGACAGCGCTGAACCCATTGGCCGGCACGTAGACGCCCGCTTCGATCGAGCGATCTAGGAAGTGCAGAACGCCGTCGGGCACAAGGCGGTTTTCCAGTAATACCTGGTTGCCGACTGTGGCGAGAAACAAGTCCGAATCGCCGTCGTTGTCGTAGTCCACAAATAACGGTCCAGTTGCTGGTGGCGACAGCGCCAGGAAGCTCTCTTGGGTAACGTCGTTGAACGACCCTTCCCCGTTGTTCAGGTAAAGGCTGTTCTGCATTACACCCGTTGTGACGATATCCAACAGCCCATCTCCGTTGATGTCGGCGACCGCGACGCCGTGTGCTGAGACGGTGTCGTTGGGTGCGACGCCGTAGCGTGGAAACTCCGTATGGAGACCTGCGGGTAACGCGACCTCTGAAAATAGCTCGCGTTCGGCCACCATTGATTTGACCGTATCAAGCTCAAAGCGAGTGATCTTCCAGGGCTCATCTTCCAGGGCGCCATCATTTTCGTTCAGTGGTGGTTCAGTATCGGGAAGAACGCTGATTTGCCCGCTATCTACCTTCTGTTCCGAGTCCCGGAAAGCCTCAATATTAGCTGTAGCGGTCAGCCACTCACGTCGTCCTGTGGGATTCCGGCCGACGATGAAAAATGAGATATTGGCTGCACTTTCCCCTTGATTGTCGAAGCTAGCCTGTTTGACCTTAAAACGAACATCTTCGATCGACAGGAAGTGCTCGAGAAGGTTTTCCAGGCCCAAGAGAAAAGTATCGCGGTCGATACTTCCAACGCTTCCTGTTGGCCAATCGCGGTTCGTGATCCAGGCGACTACTCCAGGTCGGTCAAGTGGCGTAACGGGGATGGGTGTGGCGATTAGATCATCGGCAAAATATTGCTCGATCATCGTGCGATCTTTGTCACGTGCCGCTACCGAAAGGTCGAGCAAATCGTTGGCTAAAGACTCGGAAAATTCTTCCGTGGCGTTTAATGCTTCGGTGTCGATCGCCGTTGTCTTTTGTTGGGCGATGCCGATAGCTGCGATTGAAATCATGATCACTCCGGTGCTAGCGATCATGATTCGTTGGAGAGACATCTTCAGATGTGCCCGCATGGTTGAGTGTGTACGCATAAGTTGATTAGGAGTCTAGGCTAGCGAGTTCAAAATTTCGATATCGTGGCTGGTAGGATGCCAAAAAAACGGAACGAAACTTTTCAGTACCCTGCTAGACTGATTGGCTGTGGCTAACAACATTTTTCGACTAGGAGAACGGACAACCTCTCCATGGTAAAGGGTTTTTCGATTCTAACGAGTGTGGCGGTTTGTGGCGCTGCGTTGGCAGTATTTTCTGGCAATGCCGAAACGCAGTCGGTTGATGTGCAGCGGCTTCGCAACCGCGGCCAGGCGACTTACGAGGAAAAGCAATACGCAGATGCAGTGAGGGCGTTTACAGAAGTTTTGTCCGATGCTTCGGCTACGCCGCAGGATCGACTCAATCTGGCGATTGCACAGTATCGTGACGGTGATGACCAGGTGGCTATTCAAACTCTCGAAGAGGCTGGAGGTTTGCTCGATGACCATCCAGGTGCGTCGTATCTTCGAGGATTGATTGCCCGAAGGACCAACACACTTGAGGAAGCACGATCGACGCTTGAACGGGCACGCGATCTTGATCCTACTGACCCAGCAATTCGTTACAACCTAGGTGCTGTGTATGTGCAGCTTGGTGCACAGGATTTAGCATTGGTTGAATTCGAGGCTGTTACGGCAATGGGATTCGACATTGCCCTACAGCATTACGTTAGTGCGCTTTACCAACACTTCCAGATTCTTCTGAGGCGAGGCCAGAGAGAGGAAGCAGAGCCCGAGATAGCCCTCTATACGGAAACTAGCAGGCGGCTTTCGCCTGCAGCGCGTTCGCCGGACGCGCTAGAGCAGAGCCGCTCGACATTCATTGTTGTGCCGGACGTGAGCCTGCAGCCGGCGGACCCTGATTCTGCTCGAAGCTTGCGGTTTGCCTCTACCGGTACACCCATTGATCTGCCGACTGGGGGAACCATCGCAATTGCGGACTTAAACCGAGACGGTCGTTCGGATTGGGTCACAACCGGACCAACGGGACAGGTATGGCTGTCTAGCGGCAACGCGCATCTGCCTCGAAGCTTTCCGACACCGTCAGGTCCTGCTGGATTAGGGGATTTCGATCGCGATGGGTGGCCTGACCTTTACGTCGGTGACATCTCTGGTGGCCATCTGTTTCGCAATGTGCTTGCTGATCAGGATGATGCAACCATTGTTTTCCTGCCGGTTGAGGGGGAGGGGCTTGCTACGACTGGTGTCGCCACCGGCGTGTTATGGGTTGATTACGACCACGATGGCGACCTTGATGTCTTGATCGGCCACACTGATGGTTCGTTACGTTTGCTGCGGAACCTTGGAGATGGATCTTTCGACGACACGACCTCGTTGGCTGGGCTCAACGCGGCCCGGACGGGGGAGCGAGCACTGTCAGTTGACTTCGATCACGACTATGACGTTGATTTGTTTGTGTGGGGCAAAGACGGCACAGAGCTGTACAGCAACCAGCGTGGTGGAAAGTTTATGGAGGTGGGAGCCGCCGTCGGTGCTGCCGTCACACCTGCAACGACGGCGGTGGTGGCTGAGGATCTTGACAATGATGGGCGCATTGACTTAGTGCTGGCGACGGCAGAGGGCCTTGTAGCACTTCGGAACATGTCCAATGGAACGTTTCTTCCCGCAGATCTTGGCGACCTTGCTGACCTGCACGCCGATGGATTGGATATTGCTGACTTCAACAACGATAGCTATCTCGACTTAGTGCTAACGGCGGGTGGGAGAGTGCAGTTCTTCGCCAATAAGGACAACTTCCAATTTGTGAATTTCAGCCCGTTGCCATCAGACGTTGACCTTGGCGGCGACTCGCCGGCCCGTTTTCTTGCTGCGGCCGATATCGACGGTGACGGTGGTATGGACTTCATGGTGGAAGATGCTAATCAACTTTTTGGTTTCATACAGCCTGAGCCGGTCGGCAACTGGTTGTCCCTCAGCGTCGAGGGGATAAAGAACAACCTCAACGGTATTGGCGCTAACGTAGAGGTCAAAGTCGATGGCTCCTACCAACTCCGTCCGCTGCGCTCGGCACCGTTGCACTTTGGAATTGGCTCGGCTGAACGTGCTGAAATCCTTCGAATCACCTGGCCGAATGGAATCGTGCAGAATCTCTTTGACGTCGCTGCAGATCAACTCGTGACCACTAAAGAGTTAGAACGCCTGGAAGGCTCGTGCCCATTTCTCTATACGTGGGATGGCCACGAATTTCATTTTGTCAACGAGGTGCTTGGAGCGGCACCGATCGGAATGCTGCTGGCGCATGATCTCTACCACCTTCCAGATCCTGAACCAGATGAATACGTGTTCGTCCCCGGGGAACACTTTCGTATGGTCGATGGAAAGTATGAGATTCGCATTACTGGAGAGCTGCGTGAGACGGTATATCTTGACGCCGTTAGGGTTCTCGCAATTGATCATCCTGAATCAATCAAGATCTTGCCCGATGAAGCTTTTGGCGGGCAGGCACGTCCCGCGCTCCGGCTCTACGCATACGAAGAGCTCTTGCCTCTGCGTGTTACAGACCAAGATGGGACCGATTGGACAGACGAGTTAGCGGCAATTGATGGCACCTGGTCCCGGGAGTTCAAGCCCGCAGCTTACGACGGGTTGGCAACGAACCATTCCCTGACGTTGGAGCTTCCAGAGGTTCCTGAGGGCCAACCAGTCCACCTCTACTTAACGGGTTGGGTCTATTGGTCAATGGGGAGTGTCAATCTGGCGGTCGATCAAAATCCGCGCACTGGTTTTACGCCGGTGTCGCTTGAGGTTCCGGATGGCCAAGGGGGATGGAGGACTGCCATCGAAGATATAGGTTTGCCGGTGGCAAAAAACTCAACGCAGATTGTTGACGTCACCTCGGTATTGAACCGTGCAGATCCACGAGTGCGGATCGGCACAACAATGCGTCTTTACTGGGACGCAATGGCCTACACCGTTGGAGGGATCTTCCCAGAAGGGCTTGTGCCTTCTGGAGATTGGCAGTTGGAACACGGTGTGCCACGAGCTGGTCTGCTCGAACTCCGACCGGGAGGATCAGACAGAAGTCCAGAAGCTTCAAGGGCTGGAATCGATGCTATTGCCCCTGAATCATCCGCCGGTGCCAGTATTCCAGTGAAGGTTCAGGTGCTTGCACCTAATGATGCAGAGCTTCGTCCGCGTGGCTTTTCTGCTGTTTCACGAACAGCTGATGGCTTCGAGACATTCGATTACCAAAAGTTGGTGTCTGCGGCTCCGTGGGAGCAGCACCCCGGTTTTTATACTGCTTATGGAGACGTAGATGAACTCCTGGGTCGTGCGGATGATCTCTATGTTGTCTTGGGCGCTGGCGACGAAGTAGCCGTTAATTTCAAGGCCTCGTTGTCACCACCTCCCGATGGTTGGCGTCGTGACTTCCTCGTTTATGTGCACGGTTGGCTCAAGGACACCGACTTGAACAGCGCACGAGGGGACCGTGTTGGGCCGCTGCCTTTTCATGGAATGTCCAGTTATCCGTACCCGGCCGGCGAATCCTACCCTGACGATCTAGTACACCAACAGTTTCTTGAGCGGTACTTGACACGACCTTCTCGGGCAATCAATCAACCTCTGATAAACGGCCACCGGCGCAACTAGTGATTTGTGGTTTCCCGCACAGTCAAAGCTCGGTCCGCGATCACCCCACGACCCTCGACGAGGACGTACAACCGGCCGGCTTCCAGTTGTCCGAGGGTTTCTTTATTGCCATCCGGCCAGATGATTTCGACGCGCGCCGCTGGACTCAAGCCCAGCCCAAAATAGACGTCACTTGCGTGTTGTGAAGCGTACGACGAAGCACTTCGCACTTCGCGAGCCCATCTAGTCTCACTGTCTATGGGTTGTACAAAAAGACGTGTGCCGACCGCATCACGGTCTGATTTCCGACCGGTAACCCTTAGCACTAGACGGTTTGCTGTGTCCGGTGTGTCATTGCGAAGCAATTCCGCTGGACCATTGGAATTCACTACTGCTAGATCCGGGCGGCCATCACCGTTGAAATCTCCGGCCGCCATGCCACGAGATACTCGGTGTCGGCTGATTGCTTCACCCGCAGCCAACGTTGTCTCGGTTAAGAGGTTTCGGTCTGGTCGCCATGAACCCACTGAGTGCTTGAGGTTCAACTCGGTGAGGCGGTTGACTAGCACTTGATTCGGCTGGGGGAACGTCACGTTGTCTTTGATTCTCGAGACATCGTCAAGTATGTGGCCATTGGCCACGGCGATGTCGAGGTCACCGTCTCCGTCAAAATCCTCTACGGCAAGGCCAAAACCAAGCGTCGGGAAAGTTGCTTCACCTAGCCCAAGTTGGAACGTGTCATCCAAAAAGAAACCGGGTGCCACCGATCGGTACAGGTTAACTGGTTCAAAGGAGAAGTTGGTAACGAGTATCTCAGGGCGCCCATCCCCATCGAGGTCAGCGAGTTCGGTTCCCATGCCGGCCTGAGGCTGGCCGCTGGTCCCGTAGCCAACCCCCGAAACAAGGCCGACATCCTCGAATGTAAACCCGCCGCGGTTGAGTAAGAGGAAGTTCCTCGTCGTGTCATTGGCCACGTATACGTCGAGCCAGTTGTCATCATTGACGTGGCCCATCGCTACGCCTAGACCTTTGCCGTCTCCAGTGAATCCGGTTTCTCTGGCAACGTTCGTGAACCCTCCATCTCCATCATTACGGTAAACAGTGTCGCTGACTCCATCGAAGAGACTAATGTGACAATACGAGCGAATACCTTTATCAGGTTCACCGCAGTAAAGAGGATTCTCCCGGTTTGAGACGATGTAGTTGGCGACGTAAAGGTCGGGAAGACCGTC
>JAYYTT010000008.1:0-2354 GCA_036344375.1 Acidobacteriota bacterium
ATGGGTGAGCATAAGCCGCTTACTAAGTTTGCCCGATCAGTGTTTCAAAAGGGCAAGACTAAGGTCAACGCAGTTACGGTGATCGGCGGCGGAACGGTCGGGGTGATGGTTGCGAAACAGCTCCAGCACGATAGAGGGGTAGAGCTTAAGCTGATCGAGGTAAACCAGGAACGTTGCGATCAGATCGCGAGCGAACTCGATTGTATGGTGCTTAAGGGTGACGGTAGTGATCTTTCGTTGTTGCGTGAGGAAGAAATTGCAAATAGCGATGTGCTCGTGTCGGTGACAAGTGATGACGAAAAAAACCTTCTAGGTTCGCTCCTCGCGAAGCAGATGGGTATCCCCAAGATCATTACGCGTGTCAATAATCCGACCAACATCGGCTTGTTTGAAGGAGTAGGGATCGACGTAGCTATCAACGCGTTGAGCACCGCGGTCGATGCGGTACAGACTATGCTCCGGGCCCCCAAGTCCAGCCTTCACGCAACGCTTGAACAGGGTAAAGCAGCGGTAATTGAAATCGAGGTTCCCGAAGACTGGCCAGTTGGAAAGAAAGTTAAGGATATGGAACAGGTGCCGGGTGCCATTGTCGGTGCGCTGGTGCGCAAGAAACGGAGTATCGTCCCGCACGGGGATGACCTATTGGAGCCGGGGGACCATCTGTTGGTGGTTGCCACAAAAGATGCCAAGAAAAAGGTCGAGAAATATTTCGGTTAACGGCGGCCCGAGAGGGCATTGCCTGGTACGAGTATGCGCCTAGCAGTAGTCGCTCATACAATCGGCCTAATACTCCGATTGTTTGGAATCCTGCTGGCAGCTCCGCTTGTCGTCGATCTGTATTACGGCAACCATGAACAAGCCGCGAGTTTCGCCATCGCTGGGGTCAGCGCCGCAATAGTTGGGGAACTAGCGCGTCGGCTGCATCGCGGTGAGCGTGAACTCAGTCGCGTTGAAGCCCTTGCCGTGGTGGCATTTTCGTGGCTCGTGGTGTCGTTTTTTGCCGCCATCCCGTATCTGCTGAAGGGTACCAAACAGGCGCCTTTTGTTGTGCGGAGCGACATGTCATTCGTCGATGGTGCATTTGAGTCGATGTCCGGATTGACGGCCACGGGAGCAACGATCTTTAAGGACTTCAGCCTCTATTCCGAAGGGCTGTTTTTCTGGCGAAGCATGACCCAGTGGCTTGGGGGAATGGGGGTTATCGCGTTGTTTATCGCCATCCTCCCAGCCCTCGCTATTGCTGGACGTCAGCTATTCTTCGCAGAAGCGTCGGGCCTCGACGCAGAGAGGCTCACACCCCGCATCCGGGGCACGGCCGTGAGGCTGTGGGGATTGTACGTTGTGCTTACCGGGGTGGAAATCACCATGCTCTGGTGGTTTGAGATGCCGCTGTTCGACGCGTTTTGCCACGCTTTTACTTCGATCTCGGCGGGTGGCTTCTCGCCGAATTCGGCGAGTATCGCCGGATATGGAAACCATGCGGCAGAGTGGGTCCTTATCGGTTTCATTTTTATTGCCGGAACCAACTATTTGTTGTTGTACCAGTTGTTTCGTGGCAAGTCGCTGTCTCTGGCGGCCTTTAAATTTCGTATCCCGGATCCAAGACCACTTATTCGCGACGAAGAATTCCGAGTCTACGTGGTGATTGTACTCGCCGCTTCGTTGTTACTCGGTGGGTTCTTGCACCAGTTCTCGCAGGGGCCTAGCCAGGCTTACCTCGAGGGCGCGCCAGGGGATGCGGTTCTCAATCAGGCCAACATCGAAACGATTGCAAGGAAGTCAATCTTTCAGGTACTGACGATAGTGACCGGCGCGGGGTTTGCAACCGACGATTTCAACCTATGGAACGATAGTTCGAAGATGGTTTTGCTGGTACTTATGTTTCTCGGTGGATGTGCCGGTTCTGCCGCCGGGGGGCCGAAGTTGATCCGCCTGTGGTTGGTGGCGAAGTTCACCTATGTGGAGCTATTCAAGGTTTTGCACCCGCACGGTGTGCGTCCGGTGTGCTTGGGGAAACGAGTTGTTTCAACCGACGTCATGCAGTCGATCATGGCTTTCTTTCTAATGTATCTGGTGATTTTTGCCTCTAGCGTCGTTGTTCTAGTTGGCTTTGGAGTTTACGACGACGCAAAAATCGACATGATGACCGGGGTCACGGCAAGCATCGCGACGTTGGGCAACATTGGACCGGGCTTAGGCAAGGTTGGGCCGATGGGGACGTACGCCGAATTCAATTCGTTTAGTAAGTGGGTACTGTTTGTAAACATGTGGGTTGGTCGATTAGAGGTCATGGCGGTACTGATTTTCTTGCAACCCGGGGTGTGGCGCGGGGCTCACTGGCGTCGGTTTGCGTA
>JAYYTT010000009.1:0-3260 GCA_036344375.1 Acidobacteriota bacterium
GAGGCACCGCGGCGCGGTGAGTCGTAAGGCCACTTGAACATGAAACCCTCTTGACGCGTGTCCCACATAGGTCCGGCCTCAAGCATCACCACATTGGCACCAGCTGCAGTGAGCTCATGCGCCGCCATACCACCTCCAGCGCCTGACCCAACAATGCACACATCGTAGACTTCAGGACTACGGATCACCTGCATGGGCGCGCACACTATTCCCACTAGCCAGCCGAAGCAACCGCTCAGGTACTCTTCCGTCGGTCTCTGTGAAGCATGTTCGCCTGGATTGATATGCCGGCGATGGCAACGATCATCATCACCACTAGATCCAACATTGGCTCCAACTCAAAGGCATCGAGAAGGAGCCGGGACCCGGTGAGCGAAGATAGGAGGATCAGTCCCCAGTCAAACAAGGTGCGGGAAAAGATGGCTCCCAGTACGCCAACCAAGAATGCTACCAGGAGCGCTATCTGAGGTTTTTCGGCACTGAAGCCGATGCTTTCTGCAACAGAGTAGGCAAAGAATGCTGCTGAAGTGAACCCCGCGATAGTAATCGCCAACTTCTGCAAGAAGATGACAAACAGCGCCCCCACGAGGCCGACAACAACAGCAAGCGCCAGTGGCACCCATTCTTCGGAGGTTTCAAAATGTTGCATCGCCAGATGCATCGTGATGGCGAACCCAACACCGCCGACAAATAACCAATAGAGCCGCCTGCCAAGCATAAGCAAAGCAGCGGCAACAGCGATTTGCAGGGCGAGTTTCGCGTCCATCCCATTGATAGCATCCAGAATCTGGTCGGGCATGTGGAATATTCCGTCGCTTGCGTCCACCCAAAGGAGTTGGACGCGCTTCTAGCAGCCTAGCAAGGTCCAACAGCACAGTCGATCAGAACATCCATTGTGTATCACTGCGATCGGGGAAATGGGTCCGTCCGTCGTCCATAAGTCTTCGGCTAGTGCCAAAAATGCTCCGGAACAAGCACACCCTGACTCAGGCAAGCGGAGCAGAGGGCCCCAACCTTTATGTTTCAGCCGGAAGGTGGGGCAACTCCGTAAATTAGCTTCGGGTCACCCCCCTCTCTCGGGTTGAGACATCATGAGGGTGACCTATACTGCCAAACATCGGGCCGAGCAGAGGCCATAAAAAGTCCTACCCAAGTCACGTGAACCTGATGTCGAAAAAAACCATCGTCCCAACCAAGGAACCGATCATCACACGCCCCAATCAGGTCGTCACGATAAGCCGCTACATCTTGGAAACTGAGAAAAGTGACGCCAAGGAAGACAGTGATTTGTCTGGGTTGCTCTGCGACATGGCCTTGACCGGAAAGATGATCGCCCGAGAGGTTAGAAAGGCTGGGCTTGTAGATATTCTCGGCCAGACCGGCACGATCAACGTGCAAGGCGAGGAGGTTCAAAAACTAGACGACTACGCCAACGAGTGCTTCATCAAGAACTTCGATCATTCGGGACGCCTCTGCGTCATGGCAAGCGAGGAAGAAGAAGGACCGATTCCGATTCCCGAAAAGTTCAAATGTGGTGACTATGTGCTGCTTTTCGACCCTCTCGACGGCTCGTCAAACATTGACGCCAATGTCTCTATTGGGTCAATTTTCTCCATCTACAAAAGGACCTCCGAAGGCAATGAATCTGGCACGGTTCAGGACCTGCTGCGTAAAGGCAGTGAACAGGTGGCGGCCGGTTATGTGCTTTACGGCTCAAGCACGATGCTGGTGTATACAACGGGCAACGGCCAGGTAGACGGTTTTACTCTCGATCCCAGCGTCGGAGAATTCCTCCTCTCACATGCTGACATCAAGATCCCAGATAAGGGAAAAATCTACAGCTGCAACGAAGGCTATCGAAACCTATTTTTTGATGGTAGCCGCCGCTTTCTCGATTATCTTCAGGAAGAAGACAAGAGTACTGGCCGCCCATACTCAGCTCGCTATGTCGGGTCAATGGTCGCCGATGTCCATCGCACACTGTTGTATGGGGGCATATTCATGTACCCGGGCACTTCAAAGGCGCCAGGCGGCAAACTGCGGTTGCTTTACGAAGCTAATCCTATGGGGATGCTAATAGAACAAGCTGGCGGACTAGCATCAACTGGCACGGAGCCAATTCTGGAATTGAAACCCACAGAATTGCACCAACGGGTGCCACTTTACATGGGAAGTAAAGAGGACGTAGAGCTGGCGATCGAGTTTGAGACGGGGGTACGCTAATCTTACGATGTAAAAGGCTGTTCGGGGAGACAGTTTGCTAGCTTGCAGCACCCACCGTAATCTGTCCTAAAGTACGCAAAACGCGACCTCCCGACGTTCCCAACCAATATTTTGCGATCTGATTCGAACTGAACATTCCGGAGGAATTTCTGTGACTGATAACGGTGCCCGGCTGGCCGAAACTGCCCAGGCTATCGTCGCCCCAGGCAAAGGCATCCTTGCCGCTGACGAAAGCTCTCCCACAATTAAAAAACGCTTCGACACAATCAATGTCGAGTCAACAGAAGAAAATCGACGCTCTTACCGTGAGTTGCTGTTCACCACGGAGGGGATGAACGAATTCATCGGTGGCGTCATCTTGTTTGACGAAACCTTGCGCCAGTCAGCCACCGAAGGGACACCTTTGGCGGAGGTTCTGACGAACGCAGGCGTTGTTCCTGGCATCAAAGTAGACAAGGGGGCCAAAGGACTGGCAAGCGCCGATGGCGAAAAAGTTACAGAGGGGCTTGATGGGCTACGTGAACGGCTTGAGGAATACTACGATCTCGGCGCCCGTTTCACTAAATGGCGCGCGGTGATCACGATTGGAAATGGCATTCCGTCCGACTATTGCATCAAGGCCAACGCTTGGGCGTTGGGTCGTTTTGCTGCTCTGTCAGTCGAACAGGGGCTCGTACCGATCGTCGAGCCTGAGGTTCTGATGGATGGGGACCACGACATTGATACTTGTTTTGGTGTTACTGAGCACACCCTCCACCATGTCTATCGGGCGCTACACGACCAGCGCGTGCCGCTTGAACAAACACTATTAAAACCGAACATGGTGCTATCAGCGAAAGATTGTCCAACGCAAGCCAGCGCGCAAGAGATCGCAGAAAAAACGATCAAGTGCTTAAAGAACACTGTTCCTTCCTCTGTCCCTGGCATTGTCTTCCTTTCAGGCGGCCAAACGGAGCTTGAAGCTACGGTCAATCTCAACGCAATGAATCAGATCGGGGGATTCCCCTGGCAGTTGAGCTTTTCTTATGGTCGGGCGC
>JAYYTT010000010.1:0-3006 GCA_036344375.1 Acidobacteriota bacterium
CGCAACGAAGACTGGAATTCACTTCAAACACGCTATGGTCACAAAGATCAGCGTGAGGAATCGCCACCCTTGCCCAGAGCCTGATCCAGCAAACGCTGAATTTCTGGCTGGTCGGGGTTAACTACCAGGCTTTTTTCAAGCATTTCTCGCGCTTTTTCGTTGTTGCCATCACCAAAATATGCAGAGGCCAAAGGATTTAGGACCTCAATCCTCTCCTCCGGTCGAGTGGCAAGGCGGACACGCTCGTACCATCTAATGGCCTGGCGATTATTCCCCATGCGTGAGTTCACCGCCGCTAAAGCCATCAAGATTTCTGTTTCATTAGGATGCTCGCGCTGCAGCGGCATGAGTAGAGTTTCAAGATCTTCGTAGCGCTCCGCTTCCATCAGCAGGTCGATCTGAAGCGCCCGGATCTCCTCATCATCCACACGTTCGAGGGCGGGTTGGAGCACCTCAATGGCATCGTCGATCTGAGCCAAAGTACGAAGCTGTTGAGCACGATCGAAGGCAACCCAAGGGTCGGTCGGCGGCGGTTTCACATTCATGTGTAAATGCGCGGCGTCTTCGGATTCGGAGTCAACAGTGACCGTCTGAGTCGTGCCGCTACGATTGTCACCTTCCAAATCAACAAAGAGTTCGTATTCCCCTTCAGGAACGTCCTCAAGGGGAATGCGTGTAATGTAGTTGATTGTGCCGTTGCGATCGGCATCGACCGGGTCAATGTACTCGGTTCTATCTATTAATGCCCCACTCTCGTCCAATAGCCTGTACGTCGCTTCGATTCGACCCTGAGGCCCTCGTGGCAGGTACACCTGCTGAAAAATCAAAATCGCCTCGGAGGGTTTGAACACCGGGTCGAGCGCCGGGACGACAGTGTACTGGCCAACCTGGAATGGATAGTGTGCAGAATACGGGTCGTACTGCTCAGCATCGCGAATAGCCCACAACAACAACGGGCGAGAGCTGCCCATTGCTTCAGGCCATGGAGCAGGCACGTCGATGGAGAAGGAAGCGCGACCGTATTCCCTCGAGACGTTGTTCTCTAGGGCCAGTTCAAAGTCGAAGCTGCCTGTAACCACCGGGAGTCGGTCGAGGTGCAGTAACGGACCGTTGCGCATGTTACGAGCTTGTTCCTCATCGAGATCTGCCTGAAGGGTCTTTATAGACGAACCATCAACACCTTTGACCGAGGTGATTATGCGATTCTGGTCATCGATCACAGTTCCGGCAACTTGAAACGTGACGTACCAGGAGTCTTCATAGTTGGAGAGATTGAGGCGACTTCCTTCAGTTAGCAGCGCGTAGTGGATGAACGGCGAGCCACTTGGATCCAACAGTGCGACAGCTTGTGCTTTGATCGGCAGGCTCTCGAAGCGAACATCGGCCTCAACAATGCCGGTGAGAATCGGATACGCCCAAGCGGCAGTTGGCATGATCTTCTCAGGGATCATCTCGATGTTGCCAAGCATCATCTGCGACCGCATCGAGCCATAACCCATTTGTGCTCCGTAATCCCCTGGGATCAAGCTCAATGCAGCTTGGGCAAGCTCTGCGTCGATATACTGAAGAACATCGTACGCTGCGCCAATCTCCCCATCCATCTGCGCCATGTAGCGAGTTTCACCACTCTGAATCGCACGCACATTCTCAACACCAGCCGGGTTGAGCAGCGCCATCGGACCGTCAACCAATGGACTATAGAGTTGAAATCTCCCAGCGCCATGGCGTTTGAAAAAAGCCAGGTAAAAAAACGGGGGGATCCCGAGCTGCGGATTGGCGTGGTACCACCAAAGTTCTATGGGATACGTCTGCTGCTCGTAGGGCAACGATTTGATGTTCATCGGCTCACCTAGCAGCAGGTACATCCGACCTCGTTCTGATTTCCTTCCGGGGCCCGGCTCTCCACGGCCAAAGTGAAACTCAACGTACTCGAGCCGCTCTTCGTATTCCTCCTTATATTCGTTCCTGGAGGTCCCGGGGCTCGGATCCCGCACTTTCCAAAATCGTTCCATGAACTCGTCGCGTTGAAAATCCGAGTCTAGGCGTTCAAAGACCTTTTCTTCATCAGGCGTCAGGATGACCTCTACCGAGTCGTAGAAATCTCGGTACTTCTCATCTAGCGTGTCGAGGTCAACCTTCTCAAATGAATCCAGGTCAGCCGTAACCATCGTTTGCTGGGCCAAAGTCGCTGTTGCAACAGAACCCGTAGTAAGCAAAGCGCACACGAGTCCCGCAATGAAACCTAAACGACCCGTCATGGCCAACAGGTTGTCGGTTTGAGCCTCGACGCCTCGGAGATTCTTAGGCTGTTTCATGAAAACTTTCACAGCTGGCAGAAAGATGCACTGAGAACTTAATTATTGTACACATGAGAGCCATTCGTTTCCTGTCTCTCTGCTTATGCCGTGCAGGAAGGGTCACGATATTCTCCAAATGCGTCACGTAAACGATCGGCCACTTCCCCAAGGGTCGCCTCCTGCTTAACCGCCTCAAAGATAGCTTCGACCACGTTACCGTCCGAGGATGCAGAAGCATACAAAGTGTCCAGGGCCCTCTCAACGGCATCACTGTCGCGTTCAACTCGCCATGCTTCAAGCTCTACTGCCTTCCGTTTCTCAAGGCCTTCTGGAACCGCATGTACTGCGATTTGCGGGTCGCTTCGCTCTTCCTCTTCGAAGCAGTTGATGCCAACAACGGGGCGTTCTCCAGATTCAATCTCAAGCTGATGACCATAGGCCGCCTTCTCAATCTGCCGTTGCACATAGCCCGCCTCAATGGCTGCAACCATGCCTCCTAACTTGTCAATTTCACCGATCAATACCGCCGCCTCCTCCTCGAGGTCAGTAGTCATTTTTTCAATGGTGAAAGAGCCTCCCAGCGGATCGATTACATCGCCAGCACCATGCTCGTAGGCTAACAACTGTTGGGTACGCAACGCGGTCCGCGCTGATCGTTCAGTGGGAAGCGCGAGCGCTTCATCCATACCGTTGGTGTGCAACGATTGGC
>JAYYTT010000011.1:0-2613 GCA_036344375.1 Acidobacteriota bacterium
TCCGGAATTGGAATCGGACTAGTTTTCTTCTTGACTCGTTTTTTCGGCCGTGAGGGCGGCGCCGGAGGTTTGTACCGCTTGACGATCGTGGTGGCCATTTGATCACGCAAGGGGATCGGCTCGACGCTTGCGGTTGGAATAACAATGAAAAACAGAAAGAAATGAAACACCAGCGCCCACACGCCCGCGACCTTAAGGTCGCGCTTGTCGACCTCTGTCGCAAGATACTCCCGCATTAGCTCAGGCGCCAAGGCATCGTACCGTTGGGCCCGAGGAGCATCTGGATCTGGTAGCGGTCTGGTGGACCGCTTGTGCCTTCGAATACTCGCCTTATTCATCTCGACAGTCCGGCTAAATAGCTCTCACGCATGTACCTGTTTTCGAGTATACGCAGCGCTGCCACAACATGTCTATTACCAACCCTCGATGCAATTTGCTTCCTGCGGAGGAGCTGATACCTTTTCTTCTATGGCTACAGTAACAAAGAAGCCCAAAAAAAGATCTGCAAACATCGCCATCGTCCGTCGTGACGACTGCACTGGATGCGAAGCGTGCATCGTTTTCTGTCCCGTCGATTGTATCGATCTGATGGGAGCATCTGAAAACCCAGCTGAGAAATACGTTCTTATCGACAAGGAAACCTGTATCGGCTGTACGCTTTGCGCTCGCTATTGTCCGTGGGAATCAATCGACATGGTGGTCCGCGAACCCTTCGAGCAACGGGCCGAATTGGTCTTTATGTAGGATCGGGTTAGCTCCCGAGCTCACACTCATCCCCGGCCCGCTCACCCGCCTTCACCGCGTCTGCCATCATGCCTTTGCTGTGATAGGCACGCGCAATGCCACAATGTGCCTGCGGTAGTAGATAAGTAGACACACCGCTGAGTTCCACGACTAAACCCAGCGTAACAATCGCGCGGTCAAAGTCTCCACGCCCCAAGTAAACCTCCCCCAACCGCAAATACAAGTCTGGAATCTGTGGCCGCTTCGCCGCCGCTGCACGGTATTGCGCAAAAGCTTGGTCGCCTTTGCCCTGTTTGTCGTAGAGCATTCCGAGGTTGTACTGCGCTAAACCAGCCTCCGGATTGACTGCAATAGCACGCCGATAGATCTGTTCAGATTCCTCGAAACGTCCCGCTTCTGACCCTGCTTGCCCTTCCCGTACTAGCATCAATGAAAGCAACCCCTGCACATCCTCCTCGGAAGGCCGAAGCTCGTAGAGTCGTTCAAGATTCCGGATGATTGGACCACGATCTCCACCATCGTAAGCCCAACGTTCCCCCAACGTAAACGTGTACTCCTTAAGGACCTCATAGTCATCAGGTTGGTCCTCTAGGTACGTCTGGTAAAACCCAACTGCTCGAGCAAAATCACCATCTCGGACAGCACTACGTGCGGCGTCAAGTGGAAGCGAGTCCGAATTGGCGCAACTAGCGACGCTCAATATCACCAAAAAAACCAAGGGCATTTCAATGCTAGCAAGCCGAAGAAACGAACTCATGGCTGAACGATTCCCGACCGTTGTTGTTCAGCTTGCAACTCGCGCTGTTTATCTTGATAGGCTAGCCAGACACCGCGGTGTGCAACAGCCCGTGCAAATGCATGCCCCCGAAAAAGGTCTTTAATCTCCGTCAATCCAATCGCTGCGGCGAGAACTTGCCGCGCTTCTTCAGATTGGCCCCGGTCCCAGAGCATGCCAGCCATAACTTCCAACCGACCTCGATAGACTTCTCGAGTACCGTCGTCGAAAGATTCTTCGACAGCGGCACGAATGGCGTCCTGCATACGGTCACGGCGCTGTTCGTCAGAGATCATCAAAACACTACTTTCTGCCTGGCAAATCTCCTCCGCCGCCGAATCAATATGCGCACCTTCCAACGCCCAGGACTGGAAGTAAGTTTCCCTTAAAAGAGTCATTGACTCTTCGATCAGTGCCGGATCGGCGCTAACTTCTGTTGCTGCAAGATGCTTGTAAATCTCGGCTGGGCCCCCTTCAGCCGGCTCCACACCAGCCACTTCCGCCCATGTCCAAAAGCCCGTTGGCAGATCGCTACCCATGGAAACCGTTTTCTGGGCAGCATCCGCAAGAATGGCACCAGCGCTTTCGATGGAAATCTGACTAAGCATCACCGTGGGGTTTGCCTTAATCTGTTCGACGTGTTCGCGAAAGCCCTTCCGTGTCACCTTTGCAACTTCCGCCTCTTTGATCCCGCAAGTATCGTCAATCACAGCTTGGAGCAAACGCGAGCCGCCATTCGGTACGCGCCATATTACGCACACAAGGCGCGCTCCCCGTCCATCGATACTGGTGACGTAGGCACGGGCCTCTTCAAGTGACTCTGCCCCAATCGCCATCGAAAACGGTGCGTCACCAATTTCTCCGGAAGAAGCTCCCTTAACGTCGACACCCTGAGACCGAAGCCGGTACAAGGCCTTCTTTATTTGTTTAATACGGTCCTTGTCATCCGAACTAGCTAAGCATCGCTGCAAAACTTCGGCCGCTTTGGAACTTTCTTTGGCCGCGATCCAATCTAAGAGCCTCGCATCCAGATCGGAATCAATACCTACGGCGATTTCGGCTGCAGGTAGTTGCTCGTCACCTGCCACTGCAAG
>JAYYTT010000012.1:0-4045 GCA_036344375.1 Acidobacteriota bacterium
TGTTGTAGCAAGGCACGTGCAGCGGCAAGCGCCATTGGCCCACCGGACCCGATTGTCAGCACCCCGTCGTCGGGCTCGATGACGTCACCCGTACCAGACAACAGGATTGAAGCGTCGACGTCGGCAACGATCATCAATGCCTGCAGGTTTCGCAGGCTACGGTCCATCCGCCAGTCCTTCGCCAGCTCGACGGCAGCGCGGCGCAGGTTTCCTTGAAACTCCTTGAGTTTTCCCTCGAAACGGCCGAATAGTGCCAGACCGTCAGCCGACGAGCCGGCAAAACCCACTATGACCTGGTCCTCGTGCAGTCGCCGAACCTTCTGCGCGCCACCCTTCATGATTGTCGTATCGACACTCACCTGACCGTCGGAGACCATTGCTACCTGCTCTCCTCGGCGCACGCAACATACCGTAGTGTGATGCCATTCGTTCATCGGGGAATTGTAGCAACTGGGCGCACACCTGGCCTGTGCACCACTCCCGGATGGGGCAGGAGAACGCGGGTGGCTCCGAATCTGTTTCGAACGTTCGTGACCCCTCAGGCGCGTGGATGCGCCTTGTCATAGATTGCTTTCAGCTGTGTCGTCGAGACATGCGTGTATCTTTGAGTGGTGCCCAGTGAGGCGTGACCAAGTAGTTCTTGGATGGCCCGAAGGTCAGCCCCTGCATTCAACAAGTGAGTGGCAAACGAATGACGGATAGCGTGCGGAGTTGCCGGCTTATTGATTGCAGCGTTCTGGAGATGCTCGGCGAGGAGTTTGCGCAAACCATAAGTCGACAGACGTTTCCCCTTGGGGGACAAAAATAAAGCGCCAGATGGATTCGACCAGGAGTTGCGTATTTCCAGGTAGTTGCGGATAGCGTCGGTGGCATGTGAGCCGAATGGTATGAGACGTTCTTTCCGCCCCTTACCGACAACCTGGACGGTGCGTTCATCGAGGTTGATGTTGTTTGTGTTGAGACCAGTTAGCTCAGCTGCACGTAGACCGGTAGCATAAAGCAACTCGAGGATAGCGCGGTCACGGCGTCCCAGGTCGGTGTCCGCGGGAGACTCGAGCAAGCTCTGGATCTCAGATTCACTTAAAAAACGTGGAAGGCTTTGTGGGGCCTTCGGATTTCGAATCGCGCGGGCAGGGTTATTTTGCAGAGCACCCATACGGCACAGCCAGCCGCAGTAGGAACGCACAGCTGCCAGCTTGCGCCCGATCGTAACTGGCGAAAGCGAGGCAGCGTGCATGCGGGCCGCCCAAGCGCGCACAGCGTCTGTATCAATGTCGGTGGCCTTGACCATTCGGGACCCGCCAATTTCGGACCTGGTTGTCGCCTGTTGCTTGTCGGGGGCAGTGCCGCGATAGTCGGTTTCCTGACCATTCAACCAAGCATCGAGGAAGCGGCCAAAATGCGACAAATCGGTACGGTAAGCCTTTACTGTGTAGGGAGACGCGTTTTCTTCGACCTTGAGTCCGTGAAGAAAAGCGCCGAGGTCTTCCAGGAGACCCTGATCACTGCTCATGTCTTAAAGCCAGTTCGGTTATTGGCCCGATGAAGGCAGCGCACCAGCTATACGCGACACTGTTTCACCAGAAACCCGGTTCCTCTCGCGCAACACCTTAGTTGCGAGAGCCCGGCTAGCTTCGCCCGATAAAAGGGTATCAAGTTTAGCCGTCGTTCCGACACCCTAATTTAGCCTGGGAGGCTCTCAAGCTGTTCGCCTGCGAGCAACTTGTCGAGGAGCTCACGAATTTGATCCGACTTGCCGTTAGACGCGCCAATCCAACGTTTAACAACGTTTCCCTCAGCATCAATTAGCAGAGTCGTTGGAAAGCCGAACACCGGACCGAAAACGTTCAACATTTCGTCATTTGACATCACGAGCGGGTAAGTGATGTTGTGTTTTTCATCCGAAGCCATCCACTCAAGAACCTCTTCAGGAGTTCCCGACTCGACAGTCAAACCGAGGAGACTTACACCCTTGTCGCGATAATCGTCGTCGAGCGCGTTGTAGTGTGGAATCTCTGTGATACACGGGCCGCACCACGTGGCCCAGAAATCAATGATCAAAATGTTGCCAGCTAGCTCCTCAAACGACATCTCGCTGCCATCGAAACGCTCTGCAACCAGGCTGGCAAAAGCTTCAGGGCTGGGCGGGACAGGAGGCGTGTAGACAATATAGCTAAGGGAACCGACAAGACCCACGACGGCTACGGCAAGCAACGCGTACCTAACGTATCGCATTTCACTTCTCACTTTTCAGAAACTATCCAGCGCCAGCGTTGTTCTTGATCCAGGATTCGAGATCGTGCAGCGCGCGCCGCGAAATTGCCTCCCGGCGTTCTTGCTTTCTCCGGACAGGTTTTTCCAATACAGGAATAATGCCGAACGTGATATTTGTTGGCTGATAGTTTAGCGCGCGCGCGTGGCTAATGTAGAAGGCCAATGATCCGAGTGCTGTCGTGCGTGGCACGGGGCGAATACCTCCGTCCAACAGGGCCATACCGCAATAGATGCCTGCGAGGAGGCCACCGCCGGCTGATTCTACGTAGCCTTCGGTGCCGGCGATCTGGCCGGCGAAGTACAAATCGCCTCGCGTGCGCGTCTGTAGAGTCTCGCTCAACATCCGCGGGGCGTTTATGTAGGTGTTGCGATGCACTGTTCCAAACCTCACAAATTCAGCTTTCTCTAGACCTGGAATCAAGCGCAGAACTTTCTCCTGTGGGCCCCACTTCAGCCGGGTCTGAAAGCCAACCAGCGAGTAGTGCTCGGCCGCGATATCGTCCTGGCGTAATTGCGCCACAGCATGCGGACGTTCATTGCTTCGGGGATCAGTGAGGCCAACTGGCTTCATCGGTCCATAAAGCAAGGTCTCTGCACCGCGCCTGCCAATTTCTTCGATCGGGAGGCAGCCTTCGAAAAACAGTTTGCGCTCGAAATCGGGGAGATCATCGGTTTCGGCGTGCATTAGTTCAGCGTAGAAACGATCAAACTCCTGTTGAGTAAAAGGGCAATTAATGTAGTCTGCTCCACCCTTGCCATAACGGCTAGCGGCAAAAGTTTTATTAGTGTCGATGGTGTCGGCGAGAACAATCGGGCTAATGGCGTCGTAAAAGTAGAGATGCTCGGAGCCGGTGAGTTTGCAGATATCCTGGGACAGGGCCTCCGACGTAAGGGGGCCAGTAGCGATGATGCAGGGCCCCTTTGGAATTTCAGTGAGCTCTTCACGTACGATTTCGACCTCACTGATGGCTGCAAGTCGTTCGGTGATCTCACGAGAGAAGCGACTCCGGTCGACGGCGAGCGCCTTTCCTGCCGGGACGCGATTGTTATCGGCGGCCGACAAGAACAGCGAGTCGAGACGCCGCATTTCTTCGTGCAGTAGTCCGACGGCGTTGTCTAGACTGTCGGAGCGCAGCGAGTTGCTACAGACCATCTCAGCAAGAGCATCAGTTTTGTGTACCGGCGTTCGTTTGACCGGGCGCATCTCGTAGAGACGCACACGAACGCCGCGTTTGGCAAGCTGCCAGGCTGCTTCGCAGCCAGCCATGCCGCCGCCAATCACGGTTACTACCGGTGTGGTGGGCATGTCTATGACCCTACCGCAGCGAGTGCATCAGCGAACGCGAAAACATGCTACGTGCAGAGTCGGTCATCGCCCCAATGAGGCCACTGGGACTAGCGTTCTGCTTGGTGGTCATCGTCTGTGCTCCTTGCAAAGTTCGTCTGCGGCTTATCCGCAGTTGATGATGGCAGTGTAGAGTCCGGTGACGAACCTCAACATGACGCACCACACAGAGCCTCTGTGAACTTGATCACAGAGCACCGACGCGCAACACCTAACCCCTGAGTGGACCGCCGCGTGCCCGCGGGAGCCGTAACCCCCCCCATTGCACCCCCTGCCGGCCAACGGTAGGATGCGCGAACACAGGCTGCCGGAAGGCAGGAAAGGAGAGGTGTGTCATGTGTGGACCCCGTGTAATCGGCGCTGTGAAACAAGAGATCACTCGACGGCAGGCGCTCGGACTTCTAGCCACTCCGGTGGTGGCCGGAA
>JAYYTT010000013.1:0-3235 GCA_036344375.1 Acidobacteriota bacterium
AGCGCGCTATGAAGACCTCGGTATCGACTCCGAAAACCCCAGCGGCCCAGTATTCAACGACGGCCGGTTCAAGGACGTTAAGGCAATCGGCTGGGTGGTCGACGACTACAACCGGGCGCAGATCAGCATCAACCTCAACAACTATAAGGTGAGCCCGGCGCACGAGGTGTTCGAAGCTGCTCGTGAAGAAGCGAGCAAGCGGGGCATCGCCATCACTGGATCAGAGATCGTCGGGGTGGTTCCTTACGAGGCAATGCGACAATCGGCCGTTTACTATCTGCGGCGGATGCGCAAATCGACTGGTATCCCGGTGCCAGACCTTGTTGAAACCGCCATCCAGTCACTCGGTTTACGCGACGTCGCACCTTTCGAAACCGAGGAAAAGGTTCTCGGGATGCCGAAGGCTGATGGGCCATTGGCTCAGCGTGCAACGTTTGACTTCGTCGACGCAGTATCCCGAGACTCGCCGGCGCCCGGCGGAGGTTCGGTGGCGGCGCTGGCTGGCGCCCTCGGTGGCGCCCTCGCAGCCATGGTGGCCAACCTTAGCGTTAGCAAGGGAGAATTTGATAGCCAGTACGAAGCGCTCTGTAAGATCGCCGATCAGGGGCAGACGATAAAAGATAAGCTTGTCCGCGGTGTCGACCAAGACACGGCAGCCTTTGATCTGGTGCTCGAAGCCATGCGTATGCCAAGGGACACCGAGGTCGAGCGCCACGAACGTGCTAGGGCGATGGAAGAAGGCTACAAGGTAGCTACTCTCGTCCCACTAGCGACGGTCGAGCAGTGTCGCGATGCGTTGAGGCTCTGTGCCGAGATCGCACCGATCACTGACCCAAACATGGTGAGTGACGTAGGGACCGGATCTTTGCTAGCCCATGCCGGCGCCCAAGCCGCCGCTTACAACGTCCGCATCAACCTGCCACACATCACCAATGAGGATTTTGAGGCCGAGACGCACGCAACTTTGACCCGCCTACTAGAAGAATGCAGTGAACTAGCGGCGACGGTTGCTGCGGAAGTGGAACGGGGTCTCGGCAGCTAGGTACCGTTGCTGTGTTGATTATCCAATCCCCATGCCAACAACCGGCAAGGCCGAAGGGTCGAGGGAGAGAGCTAGCGTGTGCGGCCACCGAGTGGCACTGTTAGCAATCCACGACTTACTAGCCCTCCCAACTGGGAAGAACAATTGATCGATCCCCTTGAGCGCGTCGCCAAACACCACCAGCTATCGGAAAAAGCCGAGTCCTTCACTGAGTCAGTTATCCGGGAAATGACCCGAAAGGCGATGATCAACAACGCCATCAATCTGTCTCAGGGGTTCCCTGACTTTGCGGCTCCAGCGGTCGTAAAGCAGGCGGCCATAGACGCTATTAATGCCGACATCAACCAGTACGCAATCACCTGGGGTTCAAAAAGCATCCGCGATGCGATTGTCGCTAAGTTTGGCGAACAAACCGGGCTCCAAATCGACTCTGAGCGAGAACTGACAGTGACTTGTGGGGCAACCGAAGCAATGATCGCAACGTTACTGGCGCTCGTGAACCCAGGCGATGAAGTGGTCGTCTTCGAACCTTTTTACGAAAACTATGGCCCGGATTCGGTCCTCTCGGGTGCCACACCACGATATGTATCTCTCAAGCCACCGAATTGGGCGATGGACATTAGCGAGCTCGAAGCAGCTTTCAATGACAACACCAAAGCAGTGATCATCAACACACCCAATAACCCAACAGGCAAAGTGTTTTCTCTTCCGGAACTTAAAGAGATTGCTCGGTTGTGTCGACAGTATGATGTTATTGCGATCACGGACGAAATCTACGACCAAATCATCTACGGTGAACCGGACGCACCGCTGGCACACCACTCGCTAATGACTATCGAAGGGATGCGTGATCGAACCGTGGTAATCAACGGGATGTCAAAATCCTATTCAGTAACCGGCTGGAGAGTCGGATGGACAATTGCTGAGCCAACGATTACCGAAGCAATCCGTAAGGTGCATGACTTCCTTACCGTTGGCGCGGCTGCACCGCTTCAAGAGGCAGGTGCAATTGCCCTGTCACTACCTGACAGTTATTACCAGGAGCTTGCCGACGATTACCGTGCCCGCCGCGACCTCCTCTGCCAAGCACTCGATAAAACTGGGTTCGGCTTTACTGTCCCCGATGGCTCCTACTACGTTATGGCTAGCATCAATGCCTTCGGTTACCCCAATGATGTCGCTTTTGCTGACTTCTTGGTCGAGAAGATCGGCGTTGCAGTTGTCCCCGGTTCATCTTTCTATAGCGAAGCGGAGCGTGGTTCCCAGCAAGTTCGATTTGCTTTCTGTAAGCGTAGGAAAACCTTGGAGGCGGCAGCAAGCCGTCTTGCAAAGCTGACGTAGCATCAGGGGGAACACCGATATGGCAATAATGAAACAAATCACGGTCTTCCTGGAGAACATACCCGGCCGCCTTGCAACGCTATGCAATACACTCGAAGAACAAGGTGTGAACTTGCGGGCGATGACCACTTCGGAAACTAGCGAGTATGGTGTCGTCCGTATGATTGTCGACGATGTGGACGGGGCAACCGATGCACTAAAGCAAGTTGAGTTGCCTTTCTCAATCGTCGATGTACTCGGCATCGAGTTCCCTGATCAGCCCGGCGCACTAGGGAAGGTTGCGTTGCAACTCGCCAAAGCCGGCGTCAACGTCGACTACGCGTATATAACCGTTGCGAGCCAATCTGGTAACGCATTGGGGGTCTTCAAGGTCGCCGACCCACCGAAGGCAGAGGCAATTCTAACTAGCGCCTCATCAGAAGACCAGTAAAACAGGAGCGTACCAGCGGCGGCCAGAAGAAATCCGGCCTTCGAGCTCCACGCACCGCGTGCTTCCTGGTCAGTCATCAGTCTGTCTTCTCAGGGAGAGCAAGCGGCTCTATGAGCTCTACGTTGAGTGGGCCCCGATGGTCGCGGCTGCCTGGCCGGGGCCGGCACCACTGTGCAACCGCGAGAGCGCTGCGTACGCGGCAAACGATGCGGTCACTGATGCAAACACTGGGTGGATTGACGACAACGGGCTGACTCCCGACGTCAAAGTCGACCATGAGACAACCACCACGCCGCCTATTAGCATCGCGCCGAGTGCACTCACTGGAGACCCTCGCCAGCGGAAAAGTGCCGCAAACAAGGGTGCCGCGAAGCAAGCTGCGTAAAGGCTGCCGGAAAAAATCGTCAATGAAAGAATGTCGC
>JAYYTT010000014.1:0-2330 GCA_036344375.1 Acidobacteriota bacterium
GTGCCGAATGCATACTGCACGGCGATGTTCACTCTGCCTTTGAGAAGCTGCAGGAGCTACAAGAGGAGAGAGGGCTCACACTTGTGCACCCATTCGACGATCCGATGTTGGTTGCCGGCCAGGGCACCGTCGGCTTGGAACTTTTGGAGAAAAGTGGTGCACCATTTGATGCTGTCGTCGTTGGCGTCGGTGGCGGTGGGCTGATTGCTGGTATCGCAACGGCCTTGTCATCATTAGCACCAGAGACCCGTATATTTGGGGTCGAGCCGGAAGGGGCTGCCGCCATGACATTGGCTTTGGAGGCCGGGTCAGTCGTTCGACTCGATGACGTGAATACTATCGCCGACGGGTTGGCACCACCTTTCGCTGGAAAACTCAACCTGGCCATCGTCGAGCGTCTTGTCGAAAGCGTGGTAAGAGTTACTGATGTAGAGATTCGTCACGCAATGGCGTTGCTTCTTGAGCGCACAAAATTGCTGGTCGAACCTGCCGGAGCGGCAGCATTCGCAGCTCTTATGAATGGAAAAATTCCCGTTGAACTGGGAGCGCGAGTCGCCGTCATACTGTCGGGTGGTAACGTCGATGTACAACGGCTGGCCGAACTTTTGCCCGGCCACAAACAGTCCCCCGCGTGACAAATTACCTCCCGCCCTTCAGCACCTGCCGATGCTAGGATTTGCCACCATGAGCCAGGTCGCACGCATCATGAAAGCAGCAATTTTCGCTGTCATCATGACGAGCATAATACTGCCAGCGGTCGCCTTAGCAGCTTCTGGGCAGCAAAACGCCACAACAAAGCCTCAAGGTACCGATGAACAAAGGCGCGAGGAGGTCATTACTGTAAGCGCTACCCGCCTACCAGTTCGACTATCCGATCTTCCGTTCGCAGCAACAACTTGGGAGGCTCGAGATCTTGAGCGAGCACCTGCGATCGTCATTGATGAAGCGCTGCGGTCATCACCATCAGTAAGCTTGTTTCGCCGCACCTCAAGTCGCGACTCACATCCGACCGCACAGGGGCTCAACTTGCGCGGCATTGCACCAAGCGGTGTAAGTCGGGCCTTGCTACTGATCGACGGCATCCCTATGAACGATCCATTCGGTGGCTGGGTCTATTGGAACCGAGTTCCATTGCTTGCGATCGAGCAGGTTGAGGTGGCGCTCGGCGGCGGCTCGGCGCCCTACGGCAATCAAGCCCTCGGCGGCGTGCTGCAATTCGTGACCCGAAAGCAGATGGATACCAGCCTGAAAATGCAGATTCTCGCTGGTAACGAATCAACGGTTCGGTTTGGTATCGCAGCCGGTGGAGGATTTGGGGGCGGCTCGGTGTTTGCAAGCGCCCAAGTATTCAATACCAACGGTTATATCCAAACTGCTTCGGAGAATCGCGGCAGCGTGGACGAGCCGATCTCATCCAAGAACAAGGCTGCGCGGGTGCGGGTCGACTTCGGGAATCTTACGGTCAACGCAGATGGTCTGAGCGGAGAACGCGGCAATGGAACCCCGCTGCAGGAAAACAAGACCGGCTACGCTGGTCTAAGCGCTGCTTGGAACGGTGTAACCGTGAGCGGCAACGGTGGCTGGAACGTCTATGGCTTGGCTCGTAGCCAATTGTTCGAAAGCAATTTCAGCCGTGTAAATTCCGACCGCAACAGCGAAAAACTGGTACTACGCCAGCGAGTACCGGCGACTGACTTCGGTGCCGGTGGACATGGCTGGTCTTCGTTTGCCCAGGACACCAGCAAGATTAGCTATGGTGGTGATTGGCGTCATGTCAACGGGCAAAGTAAAGAATATGTGGTCTTTAGCGGAGCTACACGCACACCTGGCGGAATCCAAGACTCCGGTGGTGGCTTCGGTGCGATCGACTGGCAGGCATCACCCTCCTTAGCGGTGAGCGCAGGATTCCGGCTCGATGCCTGGCATAACGAACCGCATGACACCCTTACCGATGCCCGTAGCTCGAACGCAGTATCTCCACGGGTTGGCATCTCGTGGCGTTCAGCCAACGGTGCAACGTTGCGAGGTTCAGGCTATAGCGCTTTCCGTGCCCCGACACTCAACGAACTCTACCGTCAGTTTCGCGTTGGCAATGTAGCGACTGCCGCCAACCCAAACCTTGTGGAAGAACGACTTTGGGGTGCAGAAGTTGGCGGTGGATGGAGTGGTTCCATCGGCAAATCCAACACGACACTAACGATCGACGGCACCTTTTATTGGAACAGCCTCGACGACGCAATCATTAACGCCACAGTTAGCGTTTCTCCCAAATTGGTCAGCCGGCGGCGTGAGAACCTTGGCAGCGTAACGGCACGGGGCATCGAGATTAA
>JAYYTT010000015.1:0-5881 GCA_036344375.1 Acidobacteriota bacterium
TTACATCCGCGACTCCAGCGGTACAGCAATGGACACCCCAAAAGCGTGGCAGTGACAACATTGAAGTGGTTTCTCATTTGCCACTTGGACCACGTTTATCAGTTGCAGATATTGACATTGAACAGGAGCTCGAGCGGCCCTACGCGTATGTCGGACGGGTCAAATTTTTCGATGGTGAAAGGGGCACCGACATCATCAACCTTTCCAATCCGCATCAGCCAGAGGTGGTCTACCGCTGGCGCATTGAGAACGATGACCTCCACCAGGGCAGTGGAGGCATGGACGTCAAACACTTCAAGTGGGACGGTCGCTACTACGTCGTGCAATCGCTACAGTTTTCTCAGGGAGGGCCAGACGCTGACCTCGGTGCAGTAGTCCTTGATGTTACTGGGCTTCCGGACCCATCGTCTGTAACGGAAGTGGGCCGCATACGGGCACCAGACCATCCAGGTGGTTTCCACAATATCTTCATCTACAAGCACAGCAACGGTCGGGTGCTGTTATTTACTACCGTGCGTGGCCCGTATGCTCATGTCTACGATCTTGGTTACGTCGTCCAAGGTCGTGCCGACGAGGCTCTGGTGGCTACCGTTCCTGTCGGCACGGATGGTGGCGACTTCCGTGGCTACCACGACATGTACGTTGGTTATCATCCCGACACTGAATCTGACCGGTTTTACGGTGGCGGCACAGGCGGCTACTACGTCTATGATGTTAGTGATCTTGAGACTCCTGTTTTGATCGCGTCGATTGTTGGAGCCACTGGGATTACCTTTGGGCACACTTTTACGCCGTCCCCTGATGGTCGCTACGTAGTCGCCGAAACCGAGTATCAATACGCGCCGTTGCGAATCTTCGATCTTCAACCGGCGCTTGACGGTGAACGACAAAACATACGCTCTCCGATTGGAGCCTGGACAGCCAATTGGAAGCACCTAGTGCACAATCACGAGGTCCGCTGGCCATATGTGTTTGTTTCTGGCTACGTGGATGGCGTGCAGATCTTCAGCCTTATGGACCCCAAGAACCCGGTGACCGTTGCTTGGTATGACACCTACCTTGGTCCTCTTAACGAGGACTTCACTCCGGTGTTCAATGGGAATTTCGGTGTGGACGTGCGCAACGCCGATGGTTTGATCGTGGCTTCGGATTCAACGAGTGGCTTCTGGGCATTCCGAATGGAAGGCTTCCAAGGTTGGAATGGGGAGCAATGGGGCTATCCGGATATTTCGAGCGCTCAGGACTGGGACAATGGCCCGACGGGCCGTCGTCGATAGAGCCATTTTTGGTAGAAGTCTTTGGGGGGCCGAAATCTTTCTTTTCCTCACAGGCATTTCCATCGCGCACCCTAGATGTGGGCTACCCAGTTGAGGCTGCTAAGCTGGATTACCGCACAAGCTTTAAATCACTGAGCCCCTATATGCTATGGAACTTCTGACGAGCCCAGACGCTTGGATTGCCCTAATCACGTTGACGGTTCTTGAGGTTGTCCTCGGGATAGACAACATCGTTTTTATCTCGTTGCTCTCAGGCAAATTAGAGAAAGGGCAGCAGGCTCGTGCTCGCACCTTAGGTTTGTCCATGGCGATGCTGATGAGGATCGTCATGCTGATACTGATTGTCTGGATTGCGCGGCTGACGACGCCGCTATTCAGCTTCGGCGAGCATGGTGTGTCGGGGCGCGATTTGATCCTCTTATTTGGTGGCTTATTTCTGCTAGGGAAGGCAACGCACGAAATCCATGAAAATATCGAAGGTGATGGTCACGGCCCCACCTCGAAGCCGGTGGCATCTTTCGCCCTAGTGATCGGCCAGATAATGATTCTTGATATCGTATTTTCTCTCGATTCCGTCATTACTGCTGTGGGTATGGTGGACGACATCCGTATCATGGTTGCAGCGGTGATCATCGCGGTCGGCATAATGTTGATTGCGGCGAGTCCAGTTGCGAATTTCGTCGAGCGCCATCCAACAGTCAAGATGTTGGCACTTGGTTTCCTTCTCTTGATCGGTATGTCACTAGTCGCGGACGGTGCTGGCTTCCATATTCCTAAGGGTTACATCTACTTCGCGATGGGCTTCTCGGTGTTTATCGAGTTCCTTAACCTGAAGGTCCAGCAGCGTCGCCGAAACCGCGAGCAGTATTAAGCCTATTCTGAACAATGGATGCAGTTGTCAACTTCTATGACGAACTTGTATCGGCACGGACGTCTCGTTTTCGATTGCGGTACAGCTCAAGGTCGACTACAGCCATCATCGACTCAACATCGAGGTTCCCGCCAAGGAACTTATTGACATCGGTGGCAAAACTCCGCGGTGCTTCCATCGCTTGCATAAATTGGACTTCGATCATTTCGAAATTGGGGCGCCTGCGCACCATGTAGCGAATGTCAACGAGATGGCGTATATATGCCTCTTTGACTGTTGAGTCAGCAACCTGGTTTTCCTCGCCGCGGCGCTCCAACATCTTGTTCTGTGAGGCAATAATTTCGGCGAAATCGCGACGCACCAAGATAACGCGGTAGAAGTTTTCATCCGGCAGAGTTTCCAGAAGATGGGAAATAACTTTTAGCACTTGGCCGCGCGCCTCGCGCACCCACGACTTGTCCGCTTCATCTTTTAGGTCCTTGACCCGCGCGTACTCGAAGTAGCCCTTGGGGTTGTCCTCATCCGCAGCGCGCTCGTTGTCGGTCATAATTGGCAATGCGGCGGCGTCGAGCATCTTCATCATCATCGAGGTGCCCGAACGGGGAAGCCCCGAGACGACAATTACATCGTCTCCATACTTGAGTTTGCGTAGAAAACTAGAAACGGGATTCGCCATGGCGGTTAAGAGATGCTCAGAGATGCCGGAATAATAGCAAGCAGACCCTCAGCCAGATAAGGTGGGCGTCGCGTAACGTGGGCTGAAGCTACTTCCTCCCAGGTGTTTCTCAGCCGTGTTGACCAACGTCTCAAGCCCGCTGCGGTCAACCGCGCTGACGGCAGTTGCCGCGAAGCGCCGCACAAGATTGTCGGCTTGGTCCTCAGGCACCAGGTCGATCTTGTTGAGAACACGAAGAATCGGTATATCACTGAGTCCCAGGTCACACAAAAGTGACTCAACAGCCCCAATTTTTTCGTTGATGCGTGGATCCGCAGCGTCTATGACGTGCAGGAGAAGGTTCGCATCGGCAAGTTCTTCTAGCGTGGCACGAAAAGCGGTGATCAGGTCTTCGGGAAGATCAGCAATAAACCCGACGGTATCAGTGATGATTACCTTGCCCTGACGTGGGAACCGGAGCCGACGGCTGGTTGGGTCGAGCGTCATGAAAAGCTTGTCGGCTGCTTCAATTTCACTGTTAGTTAGTGCATTAAGTAACGTGCTCTTGCCAGCGTTTGTATAACCAATGATCGAGAGTACTGGAGTGCGCTCACGGCGGCGACGTTGTCTTCTAAGGTCACGTTGCTTGGAGAGCTTTTCCACTCTCTTCTCAAGTGCACGGATGCGATCGCGAATACGCCGCCGTCCGATTTCCATCACAGTTTCGCCAGGGCCGCGCCCACCAATACCTCCAGTCAAACGTGAGAGCCCGGCGTCTTTCTCGGTAAGTCTGGGTAGCGAATAACGTAGCTGCGCTAGCTCCACTTGAAGTTTACCGTCGCCGCTACGCGCCCGTTGTGCGAAAACATCAAGGATTAGCTGAGTACGATCGATCGCCTTAAGGCCGGTGGCATCCTCGAAGGCGCGGGCCTGGGCCGGCTTTAGGTCAATGTCGAAGATTGCGACTTCGGCGTTACGGCGCATCGCTTCGAGAACGATTTCTTGCAACTTGCCGCGCCCGACCACTGTCTTTGGGTGGATTCGGCGGCGACGCTGGCGAGAGGCTCCAGCCATGACGACTTCAGCCGAGCGGACCAGTTCGAGGGTTTCGGCGAGGTGGTCGTCATCAGGTTGGATACCGATAACCAAGGCGCGTTCGGTGCCAGTAGCGCCGGAAGTATTGCGGGCCACTCGGGCGAACTCATCTTCGAGGGCAGTTATTGTCGATTCGAAGTCAAGGGTGAGCTCCTGAACGTTACGTGCCCGCGCGTATAGAAACGGGTTGGATGGGGGCAAGCCACTTTGGTTGGCACCATTGGTGGATACGCTATCGTCAACGGCTAGCATCGACGGATCGAGATACGCAGCCTCGACGCGACCTGGCTGACCGTTTTGTATCACCTCAACCATGGTGACCATGTCCAGGCGCAGTAAAGCTAGGTCGTTGAGATCATCAGCCGTTAGTGGTTCACCCTTGAGGTGAGTATGAACAAGTCGCAGACCTCGAAATCGTCCGGCCCGCCCCCGTAGACGGCCAATGTCGGGCAACATGAGCTGTGCGGCGTCGCCAACAATGACGTTGCGGATAACGCCGTCCCGGCTGACAAGTACCCCAACCTGGCGCCTGAGGTCATTAGAAATTTGGGCCAGGTGACGGGCTAGTTCGGCAGAGACCACTTTGCTTGGCGGAACACGGCGTCGGTACGTTCGTTCCAGCGCTTTGCGCTGCGAAGGTTGCAAACCTTGTGTATTGCCGTGGATGACGTGTCTTGAGATAAAAGCCTCGTTAGCTAAGCAACCAGGAACCGGCCGTCATGTGATCGAAGCAACATCAAATGTCTCCGAACCCCTTGCCTTCTTTGGCTAACTCCTTCAGAAGGCCAGCTGGTTTCATGAGGTTGCCGTGCTCGGTTTCGAACTCGACCATCTTGCCATGGATAGTGTCGGTCCCAATCAGGTCCGCCCAGAACATAGGCCCGCCGTGGTGACGTGGGAAGCCGTAGCCGTACAACCAGACCACATCAATGTCGCTGGAACGGATCGCTATGCCTTCCTCAAGAATCTTGGCACCCTCGTTGATTAGTGGGTACAAGCAACGCTCGATGATTTCCTGGTTGCTTATTTCGCGCCGCTTGATACTGAGGTTCGCGGACGTCTCCACAATCATTTCTTCGATCATGTCATCCGCTGCGGGCTTTCGCGTGCCGGCCTCGTACTTGTACCAACCGGCGCCCGTCTTTTGCCCGAGCCGACCCATTTCGACGATACGGTCCTCAATGTCCGAGTAACGTTCATCAGTGGCCCTCGTTCCGGCCTGATGTTGGCGGATAAGATACCCGACTGTAAGACCGGCCATGTCGAGCATGGTGAATGGTCCCATCGGAAAGCCGAAATCATAGATTGCCTTATCGACTTGCTGGGGCAATGCTCCTTCCTCAAGAAGGAAGTAGGCCTCACGCAGATAGGCTAACAGCATGCGGTTGCCAACAAAGCCTTCGCACACTCCCACTAATACGCCAGTTTTGCGGAGCATTTTGGCCAGTGCCATAGCAGTAGCGATAACGTCAGCTTCGGTGTTGTCACCGCGAACAATTTCAAGCAGACGCATGATGTGTGCTGGGCTGAAAAAATGTAGTCCAATGACGTCGCCGGGGCGCGACGTCGTAGCGGCGATCTCATTGATGTCCAAGGTTGAAGTATTGGTTGCCAGTATGGCGCCTGGATTACACACTTGATCGAGCTTCGAGAAGATCGCTTTCTTAAGTTCTAGTTCTTCGAAGACAGCTTCGACTACTAAGTCCGCATCAGCCAGATCGGCGTACTCGAGGGTTCCAGTGATCATTGAGATGACGTGGTCGTGCTCCTCTATTGAAATGCGGCCTTTCTCCACCGACGAGTTATAGGTCTTCTCGATCTTTGCAAGACCAGCGTTGAGGGCTTCCTGGTCTGTTTCCAGAACTTTTACTGGGATGCTAGCGTTGGCGAATGCCATCGAAATGCCTTGTCCCATCGTGCCGCAGCCGATCACGGCTACTTTGTCGACGTTCCGGGGAGGTGTCTCCTTGGGCACATCGGGTA
>JAYYTT010000016.1:0-4272 GCA_036344375.1 Acidobacteriota bacterium
GGTGGTTTCATGGCCCGACCAACGTCATCGGCATAGCACCCCACGACGACACTGGCACCGGCAGAAACTGCTTTGTTTTTTACCGGCAAGCGATCTGGTTCCGCCAGCAAGCCGTTTTTCGCTGTCGCGAGGCTATTCAGGCTCGGACGGAAGCTCAGATCCGTGGCGTTGAGGTGGATCCTTTCATCGAGTCTTACGCGCCCGCTGACTGCGGGAATTATCTGCCATCTCTAACAGCAATGATCGTGGCCCGTGCCGCAGCTCATGAAATGGTCCACATTCTACTGAACCAGCTAGATCACAGGCCGGCGGGTCTCATGCGCAACTCATTCGACATCGGTGATTGGTTTACCCAGGACCACTCACTGTTTCAGCTCAACACGATGGAGGTCCAGGAGCTCCGCCGACGACTCGGCGGAGACGCAAACGAACGGTGAAGAGTCGTAAAAAGACGTTAATGCTTCCGCACATCTTGGCAGGACACGACACCGTTTATGTTGCGCCGCATTACGCTGGCGACAGTAGTTTCCTTGTTCTTCTTGGAGAAACCCCGGTCCGGTTTACAGTTCGGGCCGCGAAAAGCTAGGCCTTCTTTGGATGCAGCTTCCTGAAGATGCCATTGGAACTCAAACCTCCGAAGCTGACAAATCAGGGCGCGACCTTCGAACCCAAGATTTCGCTACCCCGGATACCAAGCCGGTAACGGTTTCCTCGGGCACGGACGATGAAACCAACCCGCTTCCGAATCAACGGTACACATCGATTCTATTTTGGAAGATGGTCAAGGCGCTCGACCCGAACGAGGCACCGGCACGCATTCTAGATCTCGGCCCAACCAGCCATGCCAACATGCACTTCTGGGCCGAACGAGGCTTCAAGGTGAGCTGCTACGACCTAGAAAAACATGAAATGGAGGAACTTGAGCGCCAGCCGATCACCAACCTGAGCCTAGCCGCCGATCGCGTAAACCAACGGCGCTTGCCTTTCGAAGATAACGCATTCGCTGGGATCTGCGCTTGGAATTGCTTCTCTCGCTTGCCGTTCGTTTCGGCGCGACGCTACATACGCGAATGTATTCGCGTATTGCGTTCTCGCGGCATCCTGCATGCTATTTTTCTGGACGCGGCCGGCCGCCTGGACACACGCCGGCAGTACCGGATTGTTGACCGCCAGCAACTCGACGTTGTCTCGGGCCATTCGCGGCGCGGTATCGATCCGACACTTGTTGAAGCGGAACTCGCTTTTTTGTTTTCCAGCTTCGACGCCTGTGAGAGTAAAGCGGCACCGTGCCAAACGCGGGAGCTTCTAGCTCAGAGCAACCGATAGGGCACCTTTTGCAGGGACAACTCTCACCTGCTACCTCTGAGACACAATAGCCTCCTAAAGGACAACGCGACCATCGATAAGCTCCTTGACGGCCTCAAGGGCTCGCTCGCAACCATCCATGGATGTATAGATGTGAGGCGAAAAGCGAATTCCCCCCTGCTCGACCCCGCTCGAAGCGCACACGATTTTTCGTTCCTGATACAACCACTGGAAGCCACGACGCGAGTCAACACCATCAATGTGGAATGTGAGAACGCCTCCAGAAAACTCTGCGTCCATGGGCGTATAAAGAATTACCTTGGATGAACCAGATAGTTCTTCTTTGAAGTAATCGGTCAACGCTGCCACCCTAGCCTCGATGTTGCTGCTACCGATTTCGCCGAGAAACGCCATTGCGGAACCGAAAGCGGCCAGGGCCGCATCGTCACGCTGGCCAAGTGCCTCCATACGGCCGCCTGCCCCGGATTCGTCGAAGCCTACGCCGACTACTGAAGGCCAAAGGCGCTCTTCCGATCCAGAGCGCACATATAAAACTCCCACTTCCCGCGGCGCGCAGGGCCACTTGTGCCCACTGGCAGTATAAAAATCGCAGTTTATGTCGTGCAAATCGACATCAATCGAACCGCACGATTGGGCCCCGTCCACCAAGGTCAGAATGCCACGATCACGCGCCCAAGTGTTGATCTCACGCGCTGGATAGCGACAGCCTCCGAGGTTGGTAACGTGGCTATAGGACATCACCCGGGTGCGTGGTGTGGTCGCAGCGACCAGCGCGTCCATAAGTTCCTGCGGCTCCCTTGGAGGCGAAGGTACCGGAACCTCAACCACTGAGAAACCTTCGCGCCGGGCACGAACCTGCCACGATGCACGATTGCTCGGATGGTTGTGCTCGGTCAATACAACTTCGTCTCCGGGGCCAAGGTCAAGTCCGTGGACGACGAAATTGTTGCTCTCCGTTGTGTTCCGCGTGAAAACGATTTCATCTGGCTTGGCACCAAGGTAGGCAGCAACATGCTCCCGGGAAGCTTGCCGCAAAGCTCCGAATTGCCCGCGGTTTTGGAATGAAGGATCAGCATCCACCGAGGCGGCCAGTTCGGTAAAGACGGCACGGCCCGGCGCGGATGCAGGGGCCAGGTTGGCGGTGTTCATCGTCACACGCCCGCCAAGGTCAAAAGCCGCGAGAACATCCTGCCAATCATCGTCTGATTGGGCGGAACGTGGCCCAGTAACAATCGGGCGTATAGTGCGACGGTAGGCACCCTCAGCAACATTGAGAGGCGTCATCGACGCTGCGGCGGCGGTCGCCGATGCCAAACCCATGAAATGACGTCGAGTCAGTGCCTTCTTATTATTTATCATTTGTCTTGGCCTAGTCAGCAGAGCACTTAATTACCGTTTCCCATATTCGTGGTCACTGTATCGCCATCCTCAGCAACACCCAAGGACGCAAGAAACTCAACAAGTCTGGAGTTCCAAGAGAAACGGGCGAGCAAGGGACCTTGCCGTTCTATAATCTGCTTATCATGGCTCTACCAGCGCCCTTCAACAAAGATCTCAAAGTCCTTATCCTTGCTGGGGCTAATCAGGTTCCTTCGGGTGATTTAGACAAAGTCTCAAGATATCCGGACGGGGAAACACCGTTGGAAGCCAAGTCATTTCTGCGTCTGCGCGGCCGTCTAGTTATCGAATACGTGCTGGATTGGATCCTTGGAGCAGGCCTGCAACGCATCTGGGTGCTCGCCCCAGAACAGTGCTTAGCGACGATACCTGAGAAGTACGAATTTGAGCCATTACTCCAACGGCCGGGGGCGACACTAAGTAACAACCTGCTCCAAGGAAAAGAGGAGGTACCATTGGAAAAAGCCGAGCCGGCACTCGTCGTCTTCGGTGATCATCCGTTAACAACACCGAACGCGGTGGAAGATTTCTTAAGCTTCTGTGGGCCTCGGCTGCATGAAGCTGATCTTTTTCACGGGTTAGCTCTTCGCGGGTCATACCTTGAGTATTCAAAGTACTTTCACCGAACGTCCATGCTGATGCGCGAGGCCGCCGGCCGTGCCACAGGGCTTAACCTAATGATCCCTGATCGCCTCCACGGCATCCCAGCCGCCGACCATGTCTATTCTGTACGAAAACTTGAGCGCTTCGGCCGCTTCATCAGCCTTCTAGGGCGAACCCTCTACTTGCTGGGGAGTAGTGCCCCTGGCGCTATGCTAGATGCGGCGCGCTTGTACGCCGCCAAGGAATTCGAGAAGCTATCCCGCCACCCGGGCAGCCCGGGAATCATCGGAAAACACGGAATGGACAGGCTTCGCCGTCAAGTCAAACTATCTCGGGTTGAGAAGTACGCCAGCAAACTGTTCGAGGCCCAAAACGGCGTTCGTATCGTGCCGCTTGCCCACGGAGGCACCGCCATCGACGTTGACTTCGCAGAAGAACTCAACGTTCTGGAAAAACATTGGGACGATCTCAAAATGATCGCACGGCGACAGGATCGAGCCAGCCGCGCAGGATAATCAAGCTAGTAACAAGGTCCCATCAGTGCCCGGGAACCGTCAGCGCTTCGCTGTACACGGAGCGGTAACCGAGCAGATGATCATCAAGCACGACCCGCAGTTGATAAACACCAGGTTTCACCAACAAGCTCAGCGCTCGCTCGACAATCTCATCTCGCCGTGATTCTAGCTCGTCGATGGGTACCACAAAGTCCACCTGCTCGCTGGTTTCGGCAACGGGTTCACTGTCGTCGTTGAACAGCACCGCTTGGATTACCATGCGGGTCTCGAAATTACCTTCGAAGGCATGAAATACAAGCGACTCCATACGCCAGGAGAGATTCAAGGTCACTTCGACCTCGTCGCCGCTACCAGATGCAAATTCCGTTGTCCAGGCAAAGGGGATATCAGCATCCGGAAACGCCACGTTGGCTTCGATAGCGTTAATCAC
>JAYYTT010000017.1:0-4981 GCA_036344375.1 Acidobacteriota bacterium
TTGGGAAAGTCTATAGGCAGAGGCTTGTCTGAGTTCAAACGCGCCTCCAATGACCTTAAGCGCTCGCTCGAAGATGAGCTATCGCTCGAAGAGCGCAACGATCACAACAAGATTGACGACCCGGATACTGGCCCCTGACCGGGGCGGCCCGAGGTTGGCACTTTTTCTGACGGGCACGTGATGAGCACAGGTGATACGTCGATGGGCAATGGCGATGCTGCCACCCCCGGCAAAGAGCCATTGGCAGAAATGTCTCTTATTGATCACCTCACCGAATTACGCTATCGGATGTTTATCTCGGTGGGCTCCATCATGGTCGCAGCAATCATCTGTTGGTTTCTTTCAGAACAGATTTACAACATCCTCGTGCAGCCTGTGACACGCGTCCTTGAAGCCTATCCGGACGAGATCCCCGACGCACGGCTCGCCATCTTGTCACTAACTGAGGCGTTTGTCGTTTACCTGAAAATTGCCGCAACCGCCGGATTATTTCTCGCCTCGCCTATTTTGTTGGCCCAGATGTGGCTGTTCATCGATCCAGGCCTTTATCGCCAGGAACGCCTCTATGCCCTACCGGTGATCCTCTTCTCGGCTATCTTCTTCTTGGCTGGCGGGGCATTCGGCTACTTAGTGCTTTTCCCTGTGATGGCTGGCTTCTTTATCAACTTGGGTGTCAGTGGCAACATGCTCCCGCTACTGTCAGCCAACGCGCTGTTTGGTTTCCTTCTCCGCACGCTGCTCGGCTGCGCCATTGTGTTCGAATGGCCAGTGGTAGTGTTTTTCCTCGCCCGTATGGGGATCCTTACTGCAAGGACGATGCTGCGCGGCTTTCGCTACGCGGTGCTTGCAATCTTTGTGATTGCCGCAGTGGTAACACCTACTCCCGACATGGCAACACAGACCATCCTAGCCGCGCCAATGCTTGGTCTCTATGCGCTTGGTATCTTAATCGCCTGGGTCGTACAGCCCCGCAAGAAATAGCGCTACATGGAACTTTGGGGAAAGTCGATTCTGCACGACACTGGCTATGCCGATAGTGGTGAGTGAAAAAAAAGAGTCGGCCCGAAGGCCGACTCTAGAGTTTCTTGGGGCGCCAAGCGTTTAGAAGCCGCCCATACCTCCCATGCCGCCCATGCCGCCCATGCCGCCCATGCCGCCCATGCCGTCCATCCCACCCATGTCACCACCAGGGGGCATCGCTGCGGCCTGCTTCTTTTCGGGGATCTCGGAAATAAGCGCCTCAGTGGTTAGCAACAAGCCAGCGACCGAAGCGGCGTTTTGCAGAGCCGCACGGGTGACCTTAGCAGGGTCAATTACACCTGCCTTGATAAGATCTTCGTACTCTCCAGTCTCGACATTGAGTCCAAACGAGCCCTCACCATCAAGCACTTTCGCCACAACGATTGAACCCTCAAGGCCCGCGTTGTCTGACAGGGTGCGCAACGGGCCTTCCAGGGCACGTCGCACGATGTTGACACCGACCATCGCCTCCTCGTCATCAAGGTTGACACTGTCAACAGCATTCAAGCATCGCAGGAGTGCCACCCCTCCGCCGGCGACCACCCCTTCTTCCACTGCGGCTCGGGTTGCGTGCATAGCATCCTCGACACGAGCCTTCTTTTCCTTCATCTCGGTCTCAGTCGCCGCACCCACACTAATCACCGCCACTCCCCCAGCTAGCTTGGCGAGACGCTCCTCGAGCTTCTCACGATCATAGTCCGAGCTGGTTGTACCGATTTGGGCACGGATCTGCTCAATGCGACCTTTGATGTTGTCGACACTCCCAGAGCCCTCGACAACCACCGTCTCATCCTTAGAGATGGTGACCTTCTTGGCGCTCCCGAGGTCTTCAAGCTTAACGTTCTCGAGCTTAATGCCAAGATCCTCTGTAATACAGTTACCGCCGGTAAGAACCGCAATGTCCTCCAACATAGCTTTCCGGCGATCCCCGTAACCCGGGGCCTTAACTGCCGCCCCTTGGAGGGTGCCGCGAATCTTGTTGACCACCATCGTCGCAAGAGCCTCGCCCTCTACATCCTCAGCGAGGATCAATAGCGGTTTGCCAGATTTTGCTACCTGTTCAAGCAAAGGCAGCAAGTCCTGCAACGCCGAAATCTTTTTCTCATGGATCAGAATGAGTGGGTTCTCGAGCTCGACTTCCATGCTCTCTGGATCGGTTACGAAGTACGGTGATAGATAGCCACGATCAAACTGCATGCCTTCGACAACCTCAAGCGATGACTCTGTTGAGCGCGCTTCTTCGACTGTAATAACTCCATCACGCCCAACTGTCTCCATTGCCTCAGCGATCATGTTCCCAATCTCAGAGTCACCATTAGCCGAAATCGCCGCAACCTGTTGGATCTCTTCCTTGCCTTCGACAGGCTTGGAGAGTTCGGCAATCTCTGCGACCACTGAGGTGACCGCCGCGTCGATACCACGCTTGAGAGACATTGGGTTAGCTCCTGCGACAACGTTCTTGACCCCCTCCCGGTAGATAGACTCGGCAAGAATCGTCGCGGTCGTGGTGCCGTCACCAGCGACATCGGACGTTTTGCTAGCAACTTCGCGCACCATACGCGCGCCCATGTCTTCGTTCTTGTCGGAGAGCTCAACTTCCTTAGCGACCGTCACACCATCCTTAGTAATCGTCGGGCTACCCCACTTCTTGCCAAGCACGACGTTTCGGCCGCGCGGACCAAGCGTCACCTTAACTGCCTTAGCAAGCTGCGTGACGCCGTTGAGGACCGCCTGCCGGGCGTTCTCGTTATACAGAACTTGTTTAGCCATTGTTTAGCCCTCCACTACCGCGAGAACGTCATCCTCGCGCAAGATCACATGCTCGAGCCCATCCAGCTTTACTTCTGTGCCACCGTACTTAGAGATCAGAATGCGATCACCCACTTTGACCTCCATCGGGTAACGCTCCCCGCTCTCGCCAATCTTTCCGGCACCTACGGCCACGACCTCAGCCTCAAGCGGTTTTTCCTTGGCGGTATCAGGAATGATAATTCCGCCGCTCATCTGTTCTTCAGGCTCAGAACGCCGGGCCAAAATACGGTCTCCCAAGGGTGTGACATTTGCCATTACGGACAAGCCTCCATCGAATTCTAAGTTGGAATCGATCGTTAGGGAGCTGCCAGGACGGTGGCTCCTCGGCCGCGAAACAGCCAAGCGGCCCGCGCGGGCGAGCACCCGATCGGATCGCTGTAAACAATGTTAGAGAATGCCCCGATGAGCGTCAAGCGGGCAGAGGAAACACACCGCTTAGTGTATCAGGCGATTGTTACCGGGCCGTCAACGTTCACTTCTAATAATTCTAGCTGGGGATCCGAGCGGCCAGCCCATTTATTAATCGTCAGCTCTGCGACAGCATCAAAACGAGTTCCCTCGGTAAGGTCCTCAGCAAGTTCAGAGCGGCGCCAGGCGATCGCGTCGACGCTTTGCTTGCCACATGCCACACGCAGTTTGAGGTGCTGCCCCTTGAGGACCCTCTGGCTTTCAACCCTTAGGTCACGACATAGCAGCCGGGGCTGTGGGTTACCAATTCCGAACGGACCAAGTCTCTCCAGCTCCCTGGCCAAGTATGAAAGCGAGTTTTCGAATTCGAGTTCCGCGTCGCAAGTGATCTCTTCGGAGTGCCGCATGGCAAGTTCAAGTTCCTTGCCTCCCGCAAGCGCCAACGCTTCACGCAACGGCTCGACGTTCTCCGCACGAATCGTCACCCCTGCCGCCTGAGGATGGCCACCGAATTCTTCGAGCAAATCCGCCACTTTGCGAAGGGCGCCGACGATGTCAAATCCAGGAATGGATCGTGCCGAGCCAACAGCGCCAGTCTCATCGATGGCGATCACTACTGCCGGCCTGCCCCATTCTTGTACTAAGCGCGCGGCAACAATGCCAATTACCCCGCGATTCCATTCGCCGGCTGCAACCACAACAGAGGCCGTATCGCTCGGTTTCTGCTTGAGTGCTTCCTCAACCACCTTATCCTGAATTTTTTTTCGCTTGACATTGGTCTTGTGGAGTAGTTCCGCCAAGCGCCTCGCTTCGCCAGGATCGTCAGCAAGAAACATCTCAACTGCGTCCTTCGGATGTCCTATACGCCCGACTGCATTGATACGCGGTGCTATACGGAAACCAATATCAGTCGATGTTATACGGCCTCGAACCCCGGAAAAATCCATCAAAGCTCGTAAACCAGGGTTAACTGTTTCCCCCATGGTTTGCAGGCCGTGGTATGCAATAACACGGTTTTCCCCAGTCAATGGCACCATGTCGGCGACTGTTCCAAGCGCCACAAGCTTCAATAGCGTTGTACCTCGAAGACCCTGTGAGTGACGTTCCAACACTCCGCGCACTAGTTTGAATGCGACGGCAACCGCAGCCATATCGTGCTCCGGATATCCAGCGCCTGGAAGCCGAGGGTTCAAGATCGCCGTGGCTTCTGGAATCTCATCTCCGGGCTCGTGATGATCAACTATGATCAGATCGATATCAAGTTCCCGCGCACGAGCAGCAGCTGTGTAATCGGTAGTGCCGCAATCCACCGCAATGAGGACTTTGGCGCCCTTCTTGTGGGCTCGGTCAACCCCCTGCGGCTTGAGACCATAGCCGTCTTCAACGCGATGCGGCACGAGATAATCGATGTCGGCACCAATGGCGCGAAGTGCCACAAGCAACACAACAGTGCCCGTGATTCCATCAACGTCATAGTCACCGTGCACAACGATCCGTTCACCACGTTCGATGGCAACCAAAAGCCGTTCTACAGCAGGCTCCATTTGGACAAAAGCAAATGGTGAGTGAAGCTCGTCGAGACTGGGGTCCAGGAAGGATTGTGCGGTGCGGACGCTATCGATACCGCGGCGAACTAGAATCTGCGCGGTTACCGGGATAAGCCCAAGCCCTTCCTGGAGTGCTTCCACAGCGGCAGGATCAGAGTTTCGTAGACGCCAAACCGTAGGAGACTCCAGCGGTC
>JAYYTT010000018.1:0-4424 GCA_036344375.1 Acidobacteriota bacterium
AAGGAGGTCCAAACCATTGATGGCCTTGAGCAAGCTACTGAAGCGCTATCAAACATAGTGAGGACCGGCGATCTTGTATTGACGTTAGGCGCGGGCGACGTGTGGAAGGTGGCCCGTGATTTGGTCAAACGTCTTAGTCACGGCACCATTCGTGCCGACCTGGATTCGGGGCAATCTCACACTGAAGCTTCGGGGAACGGTGCCTGAAGTAATGCTAAACAACGCACATGCCTGGGATAATGCTTACTTTGGGGCAAGTTGGGACTCGGCTGCATTAACTGATTTGGAAGTGGTTTGTGCCACGGAGATCTGTGAAACGGTGCGAGATGAAGTTCTCGGGCGCCACACTTCGATGGGCGTCGGTGGCTCAACACCACTGATGGTCTGGCCCAACCATCCTGAGGCCGTAGCAAAAGTGTTGGAATGGTGCGCCGATCGGGGGCTAGCGTGGCGCATCCTAGGTGGCGGAAGCAACATGCTGGTCTCGGATGCCGGTGTCGTAGAACCAGTGGTCAACCTGACGAGCTTAATTAACGGGGTCAATCTTCAAGCCACGATGGCGAAATTGCCTGCCGGTATGCCCACTGCGCAAGCACTGCGAACCACCATTCGCTCCGGCCTTGCCGGCCTCGTCTGGTCCACCGGGCTGCCTGGCACCATCGGTGGGGCTGTAGCGGGAAACGCCGGATGCTGGGGTGGCCAAATGTCTGACATCGTGGCACGCATAGACCTGATCGATACGGCTGGAAAGTGGCGAACTCTGGACAACAACGAGCTGACTTGGAGCTATCGTCGATTGCAGTTGCCCGCGACCGTCGGTCCCTCCGCAGTTATCGTTTCCGCGACGGTAAATGTTCGCCCAGAAGACCCTTCACAACTCACCAACCGGTCGTACAAGTTGCAGCAGCTTAAACGTGAAAATCAACCCGTTGGGGTCCGCAACACCGGTTGTATCTTCAAGAACCCTGACCCGGACCATCCGGCTGGTCGGCTTATCGAGCAGGCCGCATGCAAAGGGATCGGGGTCGGTAACGCGCAAGTTTCTACACTCCACGGTAACTTCCTAATCAATCGTGGTGGCGCCACCTCCACTGACATCGAGACACTGATCGCACAGGTTCAAACAGCTGTCAAAGAACAGTCCGGGATCCTCCTGGAAGAAGAAATCTGCAGATGGTGAGCAAACAATTTCGCCGGGGAACCTCTACGCGACGCCGTTCACGCGGAGCTTATTACACTCGACGAAGGAAAAATCGCGTCGGGACCACTTCAACAGGCAATGGATTCCGGAGCATCTCGCCTCAGTTCATGCGTCATGTCAAGAACCGGCCAGCGCTCCGTCGCCGGGGATATCTGCATGCTATGATCCGCCCAATCGTTATTGCGAGTGTCCTCAGTACCCTCGCGTACGGCACTCACTATTTGTATCAAAGAGCTCTGGTATCGTCGGCCCTCTCGATTCAGAGCGTGAGATTGCACCAGGTACCGAATATGTTGATCGAACCGGTGCGGGCTCGCTTGAGGCCGGCCTACGGTAAAAACCTACTCGCCCTAGATCTCGAGGCACTCCGTGCCTCCATCGAAGAACTGCCTGCAGTGCACAGCGCGGGTATTCGTAGGGTGTTGCCAGATAGCCTGATCGTATCCGTTGAGGCACGCGACCCAAAGGTGAGCGTCGTCAGCGACCGAAACACGTACATCATTGACCGTGAAGGGATGGTGCTAGACACCTATGACCGGCAACGGGCGAAATTGCCCAAGATTAGACTAGTCGATGGTGGCAGCCTTGAGTCAGCAGCTGGACAACGCCTGACGAATGACCCAAAACATGGTCGCTCATTGCTCTCTGCCCTGGCCATCGTCGACTGGATGGCACAGACCGATGCAGAATTCCCCCCGCCACTCGACCATATCCGTATCGATGCCTCGGGCGTTGTTCTGGTGACAGCATCCAGACAACTTGACATCGTCCTCGGGGACGAGCGCCATATGGACGCCAAAATGGAGGCGGTGCGCAGTCTTCTTCATGCCAACCCCCCTGAGGACCGTTCGATTATTGATGCTCGTTACACCGACATACTTGTGGTTCGTGCTTTCGAACCGGACGAGGATTAGGGGGAGTCTTGGCACGGCGCGATCCATACATAGTTGGTTTAGACGTTGGAACAACCAAAGTGTGCGCCGTCATCGGTGAACCGACCGACGACAACGATCTGGAGATCATCGGCGTTGGCGTTGCTGACTCCGATGGACAGAAGAAGGGATCGGTTGTTGATGTCGACTCAACAGTCGAGAGCATAAAATCAGCTATCGAAGAGGCTGAACTGATGGCTGGAACCAGTGTGGACCGTGCCTATATCGGCATCGCTGGTGCCCACATCCGCGGCTTCAACAGCCGTGGCGCAGTGACCGTTAATGGGCGGGCCCGCCAGATCACCGAAGAAGATATTCGACGTGTCGTTGACGCTGCTCGGGCTCTAAACTTACCGCCTGACCGCGAGCTGCTACATCTACTGCCACGGGAGTTCTCTGTTGACGAACAAGGTGACATTGTTGACCCGCTGGGGATGTCTGGTAGCCGGCTTGAGGTTGAGGTCCACTTGGTGGTGGGTGCTCTTTCCGCCATCCAGACGCTTGTCACCTGTGTCAATCGAGCCGGCATTGAAGCCCATGGAATCGTGCTTGAACAGCTCGCATCGAACGAAGCTGTGCTCACCGATGATGAACGTGAGCTCGGCGTTGCGCTAGTTGACATCGGGGGTGGTACGACCGACCTGATTTGCCTGGTTGATGGCAGCGTCTGTCACACAGCAGTTCTACCAGCAGGTGGAGACCACCTAACCAACGACATCGCTGTCGGCCTTAGTACACCGATCACAGAAGCTGAAGTCCTGAAAGTAAGCCATGGCTGTGTCGAACCCAGCCTCATCGACCCAGAGCAGGCGATCGAAATTCCTGGTATCGGAGGCCGTGGCCCACGCTTATTGGCCCGTGGCCGCTTGTGTGAAATATTGCAACCGCGCGCGATCGAAATTCTCGACCTTGTCGCTAACGAACTTCACCGGGCCGGATTTCTTGACCAACTCAACGCTGGGCTTGTTCTTACGGGTGGGGGCTCATTGGTCGATGGTTTCCCTGAGCTCACCGAACAACGATTCGGGCTGCCAGTTCGACAAGGACAGCCGATCGGAATAGAAGGCCTTATCGATATTGTGTCGAGCCCAATCTATTCCACTGCAGTCGGTTTAGTGTTGTACGGACACTACAACCGGGATGCTGCCAACCATTTCAAACCAAATGGTAGCGGTTGGCGAGGATGGTTGGGCGGCTGGCTAGGAGACCTCTTTTGATGGCCTATGGGTTGACTCTCAAACCGGCCGGGATAGATTGGGGGCAACCTGGACCGAGCAAGGAGATTTGAGCATGTCGGTAGAAGAACCAAAAGGTTGGCAACCGGAGCTCCACGAGGAACTTCACCGGCGACAGGCACAAGAGTCAAAGGTTACACCAAAAAAACACCGCTCCAAGTCACAGCCAAAAGCAATCTCAAGTAAATCATCGGAACCCACAAGTTCTTCCAAAGAGCCCCCCGATCACAAAAAAAAGAAGGGGACGGGCAGCGCTAAGGCTCAGATCATAGCCGCAGACACCAAGAAGCCAGTCAAAAAAGGTGGAGCTTCGAAGAAAGCGGCGCGCCAGGATACCGTTGCCAAATCATTACCTACACCACTCCAGCAACCACCTGAATCTTTCCTACGGGGCGCTCACATAAAGGTAGTCGGCGTCGGGGGTGGAGGAGGAAATGCGATCAAAAGGATGATGCGCTCTGGGCTCCAGGGTGTTGATTTCGTCGCTGCCAACACAGATCAGCAGGCGCTACAGTCTAACGACGCGCCCGAAAAGCTCCAGCTGGGAGCCAACCTGACCAGCGGTCTCGGAGCCGGGGCGGACCCAGAGATCGGTCGCCAAGCAGCACTTGAGAGTACAGAAGAGATAGCTGACCTCCTTGAAGGCAGCGACATGGTATTTGTCACCGGCGGGCTTGGTGGCGGCACCGCAACTGGGGCGGCGCCGGTTATCGCTCGGCTTGCCAACGAACTCGGCGCCTTGACGGTAGCGGTCGTAACCCGACCCTTCCGTTTTGAAGGGCAACGGCGCATGCAGCAAGCCAATCAAGGCCTTCAGGAGCTTGAGGATGCAGTAGATACCCTAATATCAATCCCTAACGATCGTCTCTTGGCCATGGTCGGACCGGAGACACCGTTGGTTGAAGCATTTTCATTAGCCGACACAGTGCTCCATCAAGGTGTGCAAGGCATTGCCGATCTGATCTTAGTACCGGGCCTAGTTAACCTGGATTTCGCCGACGTGCGTACTGTCATGTCTGGAATGGGCATGGCGATCATGGGCACGGCCACGCAGTG
>JAYYTT010000019.1:0-3786 GCA_036344375.1 Acidobacteriota bacterium
AAAGCACGAACCATCATCACTTGGCCAGCACGCTGCTCAAGGGTCATTGAAGCAAGGGTTGACTCAACCCATGCGGCTGCGTCCGAAGGCAGCGTCTCGCGGGGATCTAGGGAGGCCACAAGAGAAGCTGCCTGCGGTCCCTGATTTCCAGACTTGTTGACCGGCTGGGCGATCGGCGGACCTGATCCTTCCGGAAACAGCGCCAATAAACCCAACATCACCACCAACGCGCTGACTATGTACAGACCGCGCGGGTTAAGATCCGCCGTGCTGGATTGGTTCATTTGCCGACCCACCTGCTAGAGGGTTTCCGAGCCTCCGTGAACACCTCCGCCCCAGGAGGGGCAGTCTAACAGACCATAGTGAAAGTGTGAGAGTTTGGTAATGCTTGAAACACGGGGGAAAATGTCCCAAGAATGATTCGCAAAGCAACAGTCTCAATAATTGTAGTGTTAGTTGTTGCCTTGATCGGGGCAGCGCCTTCTACAGCTCCCCAGCCTCCCATTAGCCAGAAGACTTCCAGAACCCGGGTCGGTATCGACGTTTGGAGTGAGCGTGGTTTCGCCCCGCTAGCTGGCAAGCGCATTGGGTTAATCAGCAACCTGACTGGACGCAATAGCCGCGGGGAGCTCACTGCTTACGTACTCCAAGTGGAACCATTAGTTGATCTTGTGGCCATTTTTTCCCCTGAACATGGTTTCTCAGGAATAGAGGAAGGCAGTGTCGAGAGCACCAGCGACAGTGCAAGCGGCTTGCCAGTCCACAGCCTGTACGGAGATACCCGGCGGCCAACTAGCGAGATGCTAAACGGACTCGATGCTCTGGTATTTGACATCCAGGACATCGGTACACGGTTTTATACTTACGCGACAACAATGGCTTATGCAATGGAACAGGCTGCAGCCTACGATCTGTCATTCGTTGTTCTCGATCGACCTAACCCAATTGCGGGTGCTCATGTTCAGGGCCCGTTGCTCGATGAGTCTGAACTTTCGTTCGTCGGCTACGCACCGATACCTATTCGCCATGGAATGACGATCGGCGAATTGGCCCGTTACTTCAACCAAGAAAGCGGCATCGGCGCTGATTTAACCGTCATCGAAATAGCCGGCTGGCGGCGCACTGATTGGTACGACGCTACCGGGTTGCAGTGGACAAATCCTTCACCAAACATACGCAACTTGGTCCAGGCAACGCTCTACCCTGCCATCGGGCCCCTCGAAACCACCAATGTGTCTGTGGGTCGTGGCACAGAAGAACCGTTCGAGTGGTTCGGCGCCCCGTGGATCGACGCGCAGCGGCTAGCGGAAGCACTCAACGCCGCAGCCTTGCCAGGGGTTCGCTTTATGCCTCACGACCGCACGCCATCGACCAGTGTTTATGCTAGTGAACTTTGCCACGGCGTTGACATAATCCTCACCGACCGAGGTGCGTTTGCAGCTGGCCTTACTGCAATCACGTTGGCCACTACACTCTACGAACTTCACGGTGAAACCTGGAGTTTGGAGCAATTCCCAAGGCTGTGGGGTCGCCCCGAGGTCATTTCCCAACTCCGGTCTGGACTTTCAGCAACCCAAATAGCTGCCACCTGGGCCGCTGATTTGGCTAAGTTCCTCGAAGTCCGTGAGCGCTACTTGATCTACCAATAGCAGCTCCAGTTAGAACGCTCGGGGGTTTAGCTGGAAGCAGCTTCACCATCTGGATGCCCTGGCCAAATCACCCAAGTTCCGTGTGCTCTCGCCACAATCTGGCCCTCTCCATCGGTTACCTCGCCTTCGGCAAAGGCAACATGGCGACCTCGACGCACAACACGTCCGACTCCGGCCAAAGGCCCGTGACGTGCAGGATCGTTATATTGCACCGAAAGCTGGAGCGTTCCACACCACTCCTCGTGACCAATCGACGAGATCACTGCTGCTCCTAGGGCTGAATCAAGCAACGACGCGAGGGCACCACCGTGGACGACACCGCGACGATTGCAGATATGCTCCGCCAGCGGCAACCGCAATAACGAAGTTCCGTCGCCGGTTTCTACGATTTCGATGCCAAGGTGAGCACCATAGGGGGTTGGAGAGGGTGGTGTCCGTTCCATACTCATCGCCTTTTACACTGGGGCTGAGGAGACAACCGTCTTAAGAATGGGGTCCGAAGCGATGTTACGATAACTCGCCACTTCTGATTCCTACAGCGGAGAAGCTATGCCTTGGCCCCCCGCGGTTTCGTCTGGCCGTGTTGCCCTCGTTATTTACGGTCTAGCACTATTGGTGTACGTCACGCTATCAGGATTGTTTTCCCTGGCCGGTCTAGATTCTCGCGTTGCTCTCGTAATGGCTCAGTTCATCGGCCTTCTTGGACTTTCGCTGTGGCTTGTCCAAATGATGAAGATACCCGCCCGCCAAGCGTTCGCCCTGCGCCCAGCTAAACCAATCCACTATTACATGGCGATGGGTGCCGCAATTCCGCTGCAGGCAACTGGCGGCGCAATGCAGTTCGCCATCACCAACCAGCTTCCAGAAAACTCGCCGACCCGGCAGATGATGGAAGAAGTCGTACAGCAGTTCGTAGCAACCGAGACTAACTTCGATTTATTGATGTTATTTCTTGCAGCCGTAGTAACCGCAGCGATCTGTGAAGAATTTCTTTTCCGCGGGCTGTTACTAAACCTGTTGCGACATCGCGGTGGCTGGATTCCAGCAATCATTGCAAGCGCCGTATTGTTCGCCTTGTTCCACCTAAACCCGATCGTTTTGCTACCAGTGGGGCTTGTCGGCGCCTACCTCGCTGTGTTGGTATGGCGATCGAACTCACTGTATCCTGCCATTCTGGCGCACGGACTAAATAACCTGATCGCCTTGTTCGGCCTTCCACTGATCTTCAACGAAACCACCTATACCGAGCATTTGTGGTTAATTTTAGGTGTTTCAATCCCCACACTCGCGGTCGCCTTCCTTGCCTACCTCCGGGTGACAAAACCCACCACGCCGGGAAGGGAGGGAGAAGACCTTGAAAGCAACTCGACCGAGGGAGGGTTCAGAAATAACTACGGGTCCGAGTAACTCGATCAAGCCCAACCGCAGGGGAACCACCGAAGAAGTTTGCAGGACAACATGTTTACCTCAACCCTGATTGCCTTAGCCGCTTGCGGTGCCATTCAAGCAACAACGTTGCATGTCAGCACCCATGTGCCTCAAACGGCTCAGGCCATCACGCGTGACGCAGGATTAAACTCTGCAACTCTCGAGATCGGTGGTCTCCTTAGCTGGGGCAACGGCAAAGTCTATGATGTGGCGCGCACACCAACCTCAATTTCGCAGGCCATTGTTCGGGTGGCTTGGCAGCCAAAACTTTACCGGGGGCGCCCGCTACCTATGTGGATGCGTGGAAAGGTTGCGCTAGTGGTCGAGGGCGTCAAAGCTTGGATCGATCAAGATCCCAGTGCCTCAGGATTGGGGCTCAATGTCTTATTCCGTTACACGTGGACCACAAATCGTTGGCAACCGATGTTTCTCGGTGGTGCGGGTATCTTGTACACAGACGAGCAGGTGCCACCCGGCGAAACGACTCGTAATTTCACGCCGCAGGTTGGACTCGGGCTGCAATACTTGGTCCGAGACGAACTTGCGATTGGTGGTGAGTACCGATTCCATCACCTATCCAACAAGGGAGCCACCGAAACTAACCCAGGAATCAACACTCATCTAATCCTTTTGGGTGTCTCCTGGTACCGCTGAGAACGGCTCGCTCGCAGATACGCTTGCAGCGCGTCACGACCACTAAACCTCGGGC
>JAYYTT010000020.1:0-2018 GCA_036344375.1 Acidobacteriota bacterium
AGATTCCGCGGAAACGGATTCAAGTAACGCAAGTGAGCGTGTGCCACTGACAAGCTATCAGCCTGACAGCGTCGTACAGCAGTGGTACAAGCTCCATAAGTACCACCCCAACTAAGCACCAACAGCTTTCCAGTTGAAGGACCTTCAACTTCTTGCACCGGAATGTCATCGGCAATGCTGGCGACCCTTTCGAGGCGAAGATTAGTCATATGCTGATGGTTATCTGGATCGTAACTTACATTACCAGTCACGTCCTCCTTTTCGAGCCCTCCGACTCGATGCATCAGACCCGCAGTGCCCGGTAAGGCCCATGGCCGAGCTAACCGCTCATTGCGTTGGTAAGGCATAAATGAATGGCCATTAGTCGCCGGTCCGGGGTGTTCGACCGGAATCTTCGGGAGGTCTTCCACCGCCGGAATCAGCCAGGGCTCAGACCCGTTAGCTATGTAACCATCTGAAAGCAAGATAACCGGCATCATGAACCGCGTGGCCAATCGCCAGGCCTCCTGCGCCACTTCGAAGCAGTCACCCGGGCTCCGCGCAGCAATGATTGGCAATGGCGACTCTCCATTGCGGCCAAACATGGCTTGCAGTAAGTCAGACTGCTCAGTTTTTGTGGGCAGACCAGTACTTGGTCCCCCTCGCTGGATGTTGATAATGAGCATCGGCAATTCCAGGATCATCCCCAATCCCATTGCCTCGCCCTTCAACGCAATGCCGGGACCACTGGAACCCGTGACAGCCATCGCACCGCCGAACGCCGCCCCGATGGCTGAACATATCGCCGCAATCTCATCCTCAGCCTGCACAGTTCGGACATTAAAGTGTTTGAAAGCACTTAGCTCTTCCAAGATCGGACTGGCTGGCGTGATTGGATAAGACCCGCAAAACAGCTCTTTGTTGCTCAAATGCGCTGCAGTGATCAATCCCCAGGCCAGCGCCTGATTCCCCATAATGTTGCGGTAGGTACCAGGCTGTAATTGGGCTGGCTCGACCTGATAGCTATGATCGAAAGCTTCTGTCGTTTCCCCGTAATACCAGCCAGCACGCAAGGCCTTTTCGTTCGCAGCCACAATCTCCGGCTTGCCCCCGAACTTATCTTGGACAAACCGCAGGGTGGCGTCCAAGTCACGGCCAAACAACCAATAGATCAGACCTAGTGCAAAAAAATTCTTGCACCGGTCCTGCAAGCTCGAGCTGAGCCCGTCGATATCTTTGACCGCCTCACGGTTCAACGTGTCTAAACGAACCTTGAAAACGCGATAGTCGTCTAGCGAACCATCATCCAAGGGATTCGTTTCCAGTCGAGCCAGCTTCAAGTCCTTCGGTTCAAAGCTTTCAGCATTGACTATTAGAATCCCACCCTTTTCCAAGTCTCCAATGTTGGTGACGAGAGCCGCAGGATTCATGGCGACCAAGGCATTCAAGGTGTCGCCGGGCGTAAAAATATCCTTTGATGCAAATTGCACCTGAAACCCGCTGACACCAGCGAGTGTGCCTCGAGGCGCCCGAATCTCAGCGGGAAAATCAGGAAACGTAGCCACATCATTGCCGTGCAAAGCCGATGTAGCTGTAAATTGCCCACCAACCACCTGCATCCCGTCGCCTGAATCACCGGCTAAACGGACAGTCGCGCCTTCGAGCACAACGGTTGATTTACTGGTAGGGGGTAATTGCTCTATTGACACAGGCATCGTCGAATCGCGCCTCAACAGTTAAACCGGACACCGAGGGATTTGCAGCTACTAAGTCGCTTCCCAAGATTCCATGGTGGAGGGTGGGATGGGATGGAAGGTGAACCGCCGACAAGCACATGATGGACACAGAAACGCATGACAACGCTAACTCTTGAAAAACCGCAGCCTACCGCGAGAAGTGGCGACCTCCGCAGACCGACACCAGCCACCAACCTAGTCAGGGGTCTCGTCAGCGCACACTGCCTCTCAGTGCGGCCTTCTCCAAGACCCGTTCGCCGGCTAAAATACCCTCCATACTATAATTGCCCTCGTGGCAAGCGT
>JAYYTT010000021.1:0-7414 GCA_036344375.1 Acidobacteriota bacterium
CCGCAAACGATGCGACAGCATTCGCCAATGCTGAGCAACAGGGAGTGTTGGCCAAAACTAAAGGCCAGGCGTACTACAACCTGCAAGATTTTGGGAGCGCCGCTAGAGAATTGGAAATAGCGACCCAGAGTCGTGGTGACGAGGCCAACCTGTTTGCACAACTCGGGCACGCTTACTTCGAGACCGATGAAAAAGAGAAGGCTCTGCCGCAGCTTGTGAAGGCTGCGCAACTCGATCGTAACAACCGTATTGGTTTGTTCTTCGCTGCTCGTATTCATCTGGATGATAGCAACTTTGATCAAGCAATCGCACTGGCGGAACGTGCCATCCAGGCGCACCCTCAAGACACCAGCATCCGAGATATTCTGGGCACCGCATATTTGGGAGTGGACAGGTTTCAAGAAGCTGAACAGCAGTTCTTAGTTGTTCTCCAGGATCGTCCCAATAAGCAGCTCACAATCTACAACCTAGCCCAGGCCTATACTGCGATGGAGGACTGGCCTAGGGCCATCGAGCAGTACCAGAAGGCACAGAACCTGTTTGAGGCCGGGAGCCCTATGCAAGCGAGGTTACTGTATGACCTCGGCATTGCGTTTGAGACAATTTCTCGCAACGAAGACGCATTGCGTGCATACCGGGATTCAGCGGCGATTAGTGAAAACGTGGACAAGACGGATGCAATCGAACGTGTTCAGGAGCGCATCCGCCGTGCTAAAGGAAAAGGCGGTGGCGGGTAGGACCACCTTTCTAATAGGAACCACTGCGACACTTGATAGAGTTCCTTTAGAAAATTCTCGCAGCGCCTACGACTTTGGGCCAGCTATAGTTCTCTTGAACGTAGTTGGCCCTTTTTTTCTAGGATCCCTAAGAGTCGTTCCCACTGTTGCTCGATAATTGGCCACTGATAGTTACCCTCGAAGTACTTCCTCCCAGATTTACCACACGCTTCCCGTAAGCGTCGATCGTTCATCAACAGGTTCAGTGACTCCATGAACATGTTGTTGTTGGCATAGTAGAGGCCTCCATTACTGCGTTCGACCTGCCCTCGTAATACTTCACAATGGGCATTGACCAAGACGGGTTTCGATAGCGCCCACGCTTCCAGAAGGACCATTGAAAGGCTTTCATAGAAGGACGGCATGACGAGAAATGAGGCCGCAGCGAGGGCGTCGAATTTCTGTTGCTCGTCCACGGCTCCAATGTGGCAGACGGAAGGGTGATCTGGAATGGGAATTACTGGATGGCCGATCAATACTAGTAGCCGCGGTTTTTGGCCGTTTTCTTCAGCACGTTCCGCGGCCCGGAGGTGGTAGTTGAAGAGTTGATTACATCCTTTGTTGGAATCGATACGGCCGATGTACAAAAAGAACGGTTCCTCGATCTCAAACTCTCTTCGAAATCGAGCCGGATCACTGGAGTGCGAGAGCTCCTGGGTCCGCGACGGTTCTTGGATCCCCACACCGATAATGTCGCTGGGGACATCGTGTGAATCGCTGCGATCAAGAATCATGTCGCGTTCCTCGGCTGTGTTAAACACGATGGCCCGTGAGTCTTGAAAGATGGATCGGAACATTGGTACGTCTATAGCCGGATCGGCCTCCGCAGTTGGTACGAGAACCCCCTTGCCAGTAGCAACTTGCATGGCGTGGTAAGTCGTCCAATAGCGGTATGAATAACATATCCAGTAGTCAAAATTGTCTTTATAGCGGCCGATCCAATCGCGCATTGCTGGCGACAATGGTCCTTGAGCATTAAGCCAGGCGTCGGCCTCAGCATCGGAATGGTCGCGGTAGAAAACACGTTGCTGCAATCTTGCAAAGCGATCCAGATCTCGCGGACGTCGAACTGGAAATCGCCAAACAGGGAGACCGTTGACATTATCGAGGCCGGCCGGATACGCGTTCGCCCATGTTAGGTAGTCCTTTGCACAGGTAGTGACGATTTCCACTTCGTGATTTCGGGACAAAAGTTCCGCTATTAGGCGGCAGTGGAGTTCAGCACCCCCCCGAATTTCAAGACCGAATCGATGAACTACCATCGCTAGCCGCATAAGCCGAATCGTGGAGAGAGGGGAGGGTTAGTCTTCGCCGTTATTCCTACGGCGATCGGCTTCTAGTGCTTCGAGGCGACACGTTACATCGTCAAGCTGGGCCTCGAGATCAGAGTTTTTACAGAGAATTTCGTTCAGTGCTTCTGCAATACCCAGGTTGATCTTGAATTGCTTGTACAAAGGCACCTCTAGGTTCGCGAAAACCTTGATCACTGGACGTGCAAGTCGGCGAATGATCGCTAGCACTGAGCCGACACCCCGGCGATTCGAGTCGAGAAGGTCCTGCGGCGTGACGTTCCATGGACCTTCGAGGCCCAGAGTTTTTTGCAGGTCGTAGGGTCTTTGGTCGTCAAGGTCAACAGCTAAGCGAACACGCGCCCTAGCTTGCTCTTCGACCTCTTCGGGTACAAGTGTCTCTATTTCACCTGAAGCTATCTTCCTGCGCGTGGCCTTACTTGCATGGCTTCGTACCTGCTTAGCCAAATTGGTCACGTCCAGGTCGTCATAATTAATACGATAGTCTTTAGTACTCAGTTTGGATGCCCTTAGCTCGTTAAGGTTTGTCCGGACAGCGTACGGCCATCATGGGATTATCCTATTCTAACAGTCTGGCCTCTATGATCAGTTGCCAGTTTATCTAAGGAAACTACCTATTGTGTGCTGCTGAACGGCACGATTGAAATATTTCTGGGAAAGGTTAATCATCGCTGAGAATTGTGGGCCTTTAAGCATCAATGAAACGCCGCTGTGGTCTGTTGCTAGCGGCCCAGGGTCGCGTCTATCTCCGAAATCTCTTACCGTGAGCGCTGAATGAGCAAATCACGTGCATCGGAGCTCACTGCTAGCCGCCTGTCGTTGTACCTGCGTTTCTTGAGTCAGCTTGAGGATGGGGAAACAGCGACGATTTCCAGCCGTGCGATGGCGGACAGTCTTGGAGTTACATCGGCTCAAATTCGTCGCGATCTGGCATCGTTCGGCGAATTTGGCGTTCGTGGTGTCGGTTACGAGGTGAAGCAGCTGCGTGCCGAACTTGAGCGCATCCTTGGTCTCGATCGGACTCTTCACGTTGTTATCATCGGAGCCGGCAACCTTGGGCATGCGCTGGCTGATTACCCCGGTTTCGGTGTTGAAGGCCTGAAAGTCGTTGCATTATTAGATGTCGATCCTGACAAAGTCGGTAACGTGACGCGGAGAGGGATTCCCATCTACCACCTCGACGAGCTCGAATCGATCACCGAGGGGAAGGTTGATGTGGGCATTGTCTCGGTACCTGCCGAAGTAGCCCAGGAAGTCGTCGACTGTTTAGTTTCCGTAGGTATCCGGGCGATCCTTAACTTTGCGCCAGTTCGGCCTCGAGTGCCAGAGGGTTTTCGTTGCAAGAGCGTCGATCTGACCTTGGAGCTCGAAAGCTTGTCGTTCTTCTTGTCTTTGCAGGAACTCGCCAAGGGTACCGACGCCAATTCTTCGTAGGCGAAAAGACTGGAGTTTGTTCGGCAGGACAAAGAAAATCACCGCCAAGCCATGGGTTCGGCAGGCGGTGATTATTTAATTCGATGTTGCGGCTTCTCAGGTGCCCCACTTCAGGAAGACGAGCACAAGCCCGATGAGCAGCGTGTAAATTGCCAACGACTCGATGAGAACAAGACCGATGATTAGAGAACCGCGGATTTGACCTCCCGCGCTGGGATTGCGGGCCATTCCATCACAGGCCGCCGCGACTGCTCGCCCTTGGCCAAGGCCACAAGCGCCTGAGGCGATTCCCATGGCAAAAGCAGCGGCGATTGAAATTGCCATTTTGACATCTTCAGCGCCGGTGGCGGCGCCCCCATCCTGCATAGGGGCCGCAATGGCCGGGGTAGCCACCATGATCAGAAACAAAACGGAAAGGGCGACGAGCCCGTTCTTCCTGGACATTAAATTCTCCTTTCGGAGCGCACCCTTAACAGGTGCGCGGCATTTCGAATTAGTGCCCGTGCTCAAGTGCACCGGCGATGTACACCATTGATAACATGATAAAAACAAATGTCTGCATGAAAGCTACAAAGACCCCCAGCGGGGCGAAAATAAGTGGCAAACCGAAAGCGAATAAGGTGAAAAACACTCCGGCGAGAGTATGCTCTGCGAAAACGTTGCCGAAAAGGCGGATCGATAGAGACAGCGGCCGCGATAGGTGACTTAGGGTCTCGATTGGGATCATCAGAGGAGCCATCCAAACTGGATCCCCGATGAACTGCTTGGCATACCCGATCCCCTGGGCTCGGATACCGATGAAGTTGTAAAACAGGAACGACATCACGCCGAGTACGACAGTTGTATTTAAATCACCCGTTGGTGGCTGGAAACCTGGCACATTAGTGATCAGGTTTGACATCAAAATAAAAACCGCGAAACCTCCCAGTACAGGGAAATACTTGCGACCTTCAGGGCCGATGAAACCGTCAATCATGGCGGTGATTGACTCAACACCAATTTCCAACATTTGTTGCGGCCACCCGGGACTATCGATGGAGAAACGCCTCGACATTGGGATGAAGATAACTGCCAGGAAAACAACGATGAACCAAGCAATTACCCCCTGATCCGGAAGGTGCGGATCAGTTCCGGTGAAGTTCTCGACCAGCGAGTTCAGCAAAATCGTGATCGTAGATAGTTCGTGTTCCATCGGAAGCTTGGCGGATTATGGGCCCAAAGGAGGGCTGGAAAATACTTCTGAGAAAGTTTCGATGACGACCGCCAGAACGACTATCGAGAGCCCCAAAACTACGGGAATTGGACGAACTCCAGGTAGGGCGAAGATACCATAGAGAATAAGCGCCATCAACACGAAGCGAAGTCCCAGGAAAAGCATTTGGAGAGGGTTTGGAGGCCTTTTAGCGTTTTCTAGAACCCGACTTGCAATCCGCTCCAAGAGCACAAAATTCAGCATTACTAGGGCCCCTCCGAGACACGCTCCAACAACGGCCATTGGTTCCTGCCAGACAGCCGCAACTAGGATGGCAACACCGATCATCGAAACTAATGCATTACGCCTAAGTCGGGCGACGAGCGCATCGGGATCATAGTCGTTAGGGTCAGCGTGGTTACTTATCGTCATCGGCTGCCACTGCTTGAAGCAAGTTACGGATTGCTGCTGCCACGCCTAACCCGAGACCGATCAGGGAAAGGAGCGGGGTCGTTCCCCACCATTGATCGAGCAAATATCCACCAAAGAACCCAAGCCCGATCGAAACGGGAAACATGGTGCCAATCGTAGCGTATCGTGTGAACTGGCGAGTGATCGATAAAAGCGACCCGTTGTCGCCATGCTCTTCGCCGTTGGTCTTCTGTTGCTTTTGTTCGATTGTCTTTCGCTAGGCTAGTTTACTTAACGTACTAGCTGAGAGGCGCTGGAAGCCCAGTCGAGGAATGGAGAGGCCCAGATACCAACTAGCACTGTCATCAAAACGGCTGCTACTAAGGTCAGTGTTAGCGGTGACGAGTGCACCAACGTAGCGTCTTCGACGGGGTCCTGGATGGCCATGACAACCACGATGCGCAAGTAATAGAAGATGGAGATTGCAGCGTTAATTGCCCCGACCACTGCTAAAGAAGTCCATCCGGAATTGATTGCCGCAGCGAAGACGTACCATTTCCCAAGAAATCCGGCCATCGGTGGGATACCACCCAGCGATAGAAGAAACACGAGCATGCAGAAGAATGCTCCATACGAGCGGGAGGCCAGCCCTGCGAAATCTTCCAGGTTTTCACCAGCAAGGCCATTACGTCGCACCAATACGATTGTTCCCCAAGCCCCTATGTTCATGAACGTATAGGCGAGCAGGTAAAAGAGTGAAGCAGCGATCGCGAAGGAGCGCGCATCCCCGTCGCTAGTGGCCGCAGCCACCACACCGATCAGTACGTTGCCGGCGTGAGCGATGCTTGAGTAAGCCAGCATGCGCTTGAGATTTTCTTGGGTCAATGCCGCGATATTGCCGACAAACATTGTGAGGATCGCCAAGCCAGCGAGCAACAACGTCCAGGATTCCTGCACCGGCTCAAGCGCAACAAGGAAGATGCGCATCATGACAGCAAAAGCAGCAGCCTTTGAAGCAACTGTGATGTATAGCGAGACCGTTGTTGGGCCCCCAGAGTAAGCATCGGGTGCCCACACGTGAAATGGCACGGCGGCGATCTTAAAGCCCAGCGCGCTTGCCATGAGGATAAGAGCTGCAGTAGTCAGCGTGCTAGTTCCCAACCCGCTGGATGTGATCGCCTCTGCAATTCCTGCCAAGTTTGTCGTACCGGTGAGAGCGTAGAAGAGTGAAATCGCGTAGAGAAAGATCGCCGATGACATTGCCCCCAGAATAAAGTATTTGATACCAGCTTCGTTCGACTTGTGATCGTCTTTCAAGTAGCCGACGAGCACATAAACCGAGAGAGCTTGAAGCTCCAACCCGACGAATAGGGAGATAAAGTCGACGGAGCGCGCCATAAACATCATGCCAAGAAGCGCGGTCAGAAGGAAAAAATAATACTCAGGATGGTGTGCCTCATGGTCGTCGAGAAAGCGAATCGACGCGAGGACGGCAAACCCCGCAGTGATAAGGAACAATGCTGAGAAGAACATGCTGAAGGCGTCCATTCCCAGTAACCCAGAAAAGTATGTTTGATCAGTGGGTGTCTGGCGCAGTACTACAACGGCTGCAACCACGACCGCCGCCAATGTGAACCAGGCGAATTGATGTGGGCGTCTACGAGGCCCATCAAGCGCACCCCACAGCAACACGACCAATGCCGCCAAGGTAATGATGAGCTCGGGACCAATTGCCCACAGATCTTCGACTGGAAAGGGGAGGCTACCCATCGATCAGTTCTCCGAACTCTCGGGTGTCTTATCGTCGTCGGTTAGCTGCTGTTGAAGGAGATCTTCGAGCGAAGCGAGTTGGCCTTTAGCGTTGACTGGGAGCGCGGCTGCTGTGCCCGGTGTGGATGGCAGTGGCAGAGGCGTGACGCCGGACCCATCAAAGTAGCCCGGGCGGACCCGCTCGACTATGGCATTCACTGGCTCTTCGATCATCTCGAGAAACGGTTTGGGATAGACCCCCATGACAATCGCCATAATGACTAACGGTATGAGCGTCATAGACTCGCGCAGGTTGAGGTCCTTAAGGCCCGCGATCTCATCGTCTTTGACCTCGCCGAGCATGACTCGCTGGTAAAGCCACAGGAGGTAGGCAGCTGCCAAGACGACACCCCACACTGCGAAGAACGCGTATTGGTGACTTTCCTGGAAGGTACCGGCCAATACGAGAAATTCACCGATGAAACCGTTAAGCGTTGGCATACCGAGAGAAGCGAACGCGATAATTGCGAACATCGTCGCGT
>JAYYTT010000022.1:0-2064 GCA_036344375.1 Acidobacteriota bacterium
TCAAGGCTGCCATCCTCAAAGAACTCAACAAGCTTGTAATCACCCTGTCGCACAGCACCCGCTGGAGTGGTGCGCCACGGCCCGTCAGTATTGCGGTTGCCTTCCAAATAGGCCGGGAAATGCCAGAAGAGAGGCCGCTCAGCGAGGACAGTGAGTTCTGCGACACGGCCGGAAGGATTGGCCTCTCCTCGAGCAGGAATGCCAGCGCTTAGTAACGGTACAATGCTAAGCCCATCAACAATCTGTTCGGAATGGTCGACGCCAGCCATCTCAAGGATTGTCGGGTAAAAGTCGACGCTGATGACCGGTGTGTCGACGCTACTACCAGGCTCTGTGTGTCCAGGCCAACGCACAATCATCGGCTCGCGGACCCCGCCATCGTAAAGCATTCCTTTCATGCCACGTAGCGGCGCCATCGAAGTGATTGTCCCAACACCACCGTTGTCGGAAAAAAAGAACACAACAGTGTTGTCGGCAACACCAATTTCGTCGAGCTTGGCCACGATGCGACCAACACTGTTGTCGACGCTCTCGATCATCGCAGCGTAATCTGAATTCTGTTGGCCGTTACTAACAGCCTTCCCATGGTACTTCTGGGCCAGTTGAGGTTTGGCCTGGATCGGCGTGTGCACTGCATAATGCGTCATATAGAGGAAAAAAGGGTTCCCAACATGTTGCTCCATCCAGGCTAGCGCTTCATCGGTGAGCCTGTCAGTAAGGTACTCTCCTTCCTCTCCACCCTCGTCTAATCCCGGAATGCGCAATAGGGTACCCAAGTTGTTCTCGCGTTGGTACGGCCAAAAGTAGCCGGGCGGAGAGCCACGCGCGTTGCCGGCAATGTTGACGTCGAAGCCCTGATCAGTGGGCAGGTAACCTGGCCCACCAAGGTGCCATTTGCCAACGCTGGCGGTTGAGTACCCAGCAGTTTTAAGCGCCTCAGCGATAGTAACCACTTCTAGATTGAGCGTTGTCTCCGTCTCCTCGACTAGGAGCTTCCGGTCCCTCGTGTCACCACGCGCCGATGGCGCAACCGTATAGATACCGTGGCGGGGAGTGTACTGCCCGGACATCAAACTGGCCCGTGTCGGTGCGCAGTTTGGAGCGTTGGCATAGGCGCTCGTAAAAACAACGCCCTGTTCGGCGAGCTGGTCGATGGCAGGCGTTTCGTAATACGTGCTTCCCATGAAACCAACGTCGCGCCAACCCATATCATCGATAAGAATAAAAACAATGTTCGGCTTTGCCTGCTGCGGAAATGACGCGGCCTGAGTGATGATGCCGCTTAGGCGCCCAACCCAACCTCCGCCTGTCGCGTACCAGGCAATGTACAAAATTCCACCGGATACGATGACCACGACCACCGTGGCAAGGCGTTTCAAAAAACCACCTCGAATTTTTCTCCGTCCCTGGTCGCCATCTTCATGCCAGTAAATGTGCGCATGCTAGATGTGCCAGGTTCACCGATGATAATGGTGTAGGTTGCCTCAGTGTCGAAAATCTTTGGTCGAAACGTCGACGATGGCACCCGAACCGTGTAAACGATCTCTTCCGTGCTCTCATCGATCAGTTGTAAGACAGGCGATTCGAGCCCGGAAATCTCCAGCATCGGTAGGTAGCCAACCTCCCCACCGTAGTTGTCGAACTGGTTAAAGGTCACTGGCCAACCATAGAACTGCTTCGCATCGGGGCTTGAAGGGTCAACCCAACGAGGCCAAGCTTCGAACACAATGTTCCTCGAGAGCTTGTCAAAGCGGATGATCCCGTAGCCCGGAACTCGGTCGTAAAGGGCTGAGGGCAGGACCCCTGATTGCACCGGGTTGGCAACGGCGTGCACCGTCATGCGGTTGCCAAAGCCATCAAAATGCTCACCGGCATAGCGGGGCGCCCCGGGTTGGCGACTAGCTCCGGCCTCTGGCGGGTACCAGCGGCGAGGCCAGAGGTTGGCCACCGATGGAACAACGAAGGCAAAGGGGCCGTCACCAAACTCGTCGATTCCGTATTGGATCGTACTACCTAGATGCTGATCGCCAGCCACATGAGGGGCGAATGCTTTACGTATCGCCC
>JAYYTT010000023.1:0-3479 GCA_036344375.1 Acidobacteriota bacterium
AGAGTTAAGTAACCCGGGAGGCAGTAATGACGTTTCGCACTATTGTTGCGCTGTTGGCCGTTGTCGCAATTGCGGCCTGCGGAGGCGCTGCAACAGAGGAAGAGGTTGAAGTCGTTCAAGAGTCACCGCTTGACGATGCTGCTGCGGTCGCGGCGATGATCGACGAGTACGTGCTTCACTACAACATGGGTCACGCTTCCATGGCGGTTGACTACGGCACCGATGGCATTTTGTTGGGGGCTGATGGCTCTGTACTAAGGACTGCAGAGGGGCGGCTAGCCGGTGCGGAAGCCGCAATGGAGTTCAGCCCAGAGTTGGCCATCACTACAGGTGGTGTGATTGTCTTGGGTGATGATGCCGTGGCTCACGGCTCATACTCCGTCTCTGTCACTCCAGAAGGAGCCGAGCCGGCTACTTCCACAGGCAATTGGCTGTCTAGGCTTGCAAAGGTCGATGGTGACTGGAAATGGGCAGTGTCTCTGATTAATTACGACACAGCTCCACCGGAGGGTCTCACTGAGCCTGTAGTTGAGGAAGGGGAGGGTTCCGGCGACGGAGTTGAACTCCTCGAGGAACTTTCGGGCTATTACGAAACACACTTCAACATGGGCCACGCTGCCATGGTGGCTTCGCGCTACGCGGACGACGCTGTGGCGGCCTTAAGCGGCCAACCAAAATTGGAAGGTCGTGCGGCGATCGAAGAAAACATGGCCGCGCGGATGGAAGCATTGGGCAACCCGCAGCTCAAGCATTATGTGGGCGGAGCCAGAGAACTTGGTGAAGGCTTTGTGTTTGGTGGCGGTCGGTACGAGATGACCTCCGATTCGGGCAATGCAACAGGCTGGTTCCTTGTGTTGGCCCGACCCGATGAAGACGGCAATTTGCAAATCCACTGGAATGCTAGCAACGGTCTTCCGGCGAGTAATTAGAGTTAGATTTGCACCCTACGAGGTGCGAGAACTAGGAGCCGGGTGGCGTCCGAAAGGATGCCGCCCGGCTTGCATATTCCTGGCCAGTTAGCAGTGGTATCGTTCGCCAACATGTGGACTCTTCGCCAGCTCGTTGCATTGCCCATTTTTGTTGTGGCCCTGATCGTTTCGGCCTGTGATCGTACTGTGGCCATCCCAGATGACGCGCCATCTCTATTGCTGGCCCTCGCCGTGCTTGATACCCAAGATGGAGCGCCGCGGCCGCTGCCAGCACGCCTGGGTATCCTTAGCCAGACGGCCGATGGCTGGCATCATCGATTCATCGAAGATTCGGACAGCAACGTTTTCCATAAAGCCCTTTCTTATGGCGCTGCTGGTGAGATCGCCGGGGTGTTAACGCTGGGTGGAACCGAGGCGCTGGTGAAGCTTTGGGGGCGAGACGGTAGCGCTCAACGCCTTTGGGAGGCGGATTTCGGCGGTGCTTTTAGCCGCATGAGAGATGCTGAAGTTGGGGATATTTATGGTGACGGAAATCCTGCGATCGCGGTGGCAACACACGATCAGGGGGTGGTGGCGGTGATTCGGTCGGATGGCGGCGAAGGTTTCACCGTTCATGAACTTGATGGCGAACCAGATACGGTTGTCCACGAGATTGAACTTGGTGATTTGGACGGTGACGGTGTGGTCGAGATCTACGCTACACCGACGGCTCCAAATCAAGTTGATGGAACGCCCCAACCCGGTAAGGTCGTTCGTTATGTGCCAGAAATAGGTGGCAGTCGAGTTGTGGTTGCTGACCTTGGCCTTCGTCATGCGAAAGAAATTCTTGTCGACGATCTCGATGGTGACGGTTTTGATGAGCTCTACGTTTCAGTTGAGGCGGTTTCTGGAGGGAAGGTAGAGATTCGTCGTTATCTAGCAGAGACTGATCCGCTGGCCGGCGAAATAGTGGCAACTCTTGACGATCGGCTATGTCGTTTTCTTACGGTCGGCGATGTTGACGGAGATGGTGTTAAAGAGATGGTCGCAGCGACATTGCGTAGTGGGTTGTGGCTGCTAAAGCCCTTAGAAGGGGAATGGAGCACAGAGTTAATCGATGATGACTCCTCCGGTTTTGAGCACGCTTCGATTCTGCTAGATCTAGATGGCGATGGACGTGCCGAGCTCTACGTTGCCAGTGACGACCAGCATCAAGTGCGACGATACAAGTACGATGGTGTGGCCTGGGACCGGGATGTGATTTGGGAGTATGACGACGGTCTTGGGCGGTTCACTTGGAACATCACACTGGCACCTGCGGGCGTGTTGCCGGCCGGATCGTGACCTTCTGAATTTGTGTCCATCGGTAACTTAAATTTGATTCTGTCGATCATCGTCGCCCGCGGGTGAACAAATGGGGATGACCTAGTGGTCAAGGTGCCTAACTCACCAAGATTGAGCGAGCGTCGCTTTCGAGAATCTGTGGCCGAGGCACTGGATGATCTGCCGGATGAATGGGGTGCACTTCTCGACAACGTCGCCATTGTTGTTGAGAATGAACCGTCTGTCGAGGATCTGCAGGATCTGTGTATGGACTCTGGCGAAGGGAACGAGTTGCTCGGGTTATACCAGGGAACTCCGCTCGGGGAGAGAGGGTTCGGCTACAGTGGTTTGCCGGATCGGGTCGTGATCTATCGTGGCCCGATTCTACGCATCGCGTTCACCCGGGAGGATGTTGTCAAGCAGATCCGAGAGACCGTGCTACATGAACTGGGCCACCACTTTGGACTCAAGGAGGCCGATCTGCCCTTCTAAGGTGGTGTATTCACAGTTCCTTAGAGGGATTAGGGCGGTCCAGCGGCTCCAAATTCGGCTACCGACTCAGCGGGATCGTTTACGACGTTTGCGGCCGCCACGTGGTTTCGTGTTTCGCTTCCGCTCGGCGCTAGATGAATATTGTCGTCGTCGTTTGCTCACGACGTTGGGATCGGGAGCAGGGTGCAGGCTTTGCTGGTAATAGTCGTCTAATAGCATCGCCATGATTGCGACCTCATCGTTAGTCTCACCAAGGCTGCGGGCCAGCGGGACGAAACGCTGCATTCTTTCAATTTGGAGTTTGTCGCGGTCACGTAATCGGGCTTCCAAGAGTACGGTGGCACGCTCGGCGACGATGCGTTCAACTTCTTCTTTGGTAGGTGGTTCACGCTCTTGAAAATCGATGTTGAAACGCTTACCAATGTTGAGCAGTTCGATGCGCTCTAGCCCTGCGACGAGGGTAATGCCTTCACCCGTGGCACCGGCCCTTCCGGTACGGCCTACGCGGTGTATATATGCTTCGGGGTCCTGTGGTGGCTCGTATTGGATGACATGTGAGAGTTCTAGGATGTCGATGCCACGCGCTGCAACGTCGGTGGCCACTAGGAAGCGTAGTTTGCCGCGACGAACTCGGTCCATCACCTTCTCTCTCGCACTCTGGGACAGGTCAGAGCTGAGCTCGTCGGCGTCATAACCGAAGCGCTGTAGCACTGCAGAAACGTACTGCACGTTCGCTTTTGTATTACAAAAAATCAG
>JAYYTT010000024.1:0-4233 GCA_036344375.1 Acidobacteriota bacterium
ATCCTGATGCCACTTGTTTTGCCGCTCACCTGGGCCGTGATGCAGGCAAGTAACATGGCGACGCCAGAGAACTACGGAATCATCTACTCGACCGTTTCTTGTGTGCTCGCTGGTTCGGTGTGGGGGGATCATTGCTCACCAATTTCTGACACCACGATCCTGTCGTCAATGGCCAGCGGCTCCGACCATATCGACCATGTTCGCACCCAATTGCCGTACGCTCTTCTAGTAGGGTCTGTCGGCATGGTGATTGGCACCATCCCCACCGGTTTCGGTCTGCCGTGGTGGCTGGCTCTGCCGATTAGTGCTGTCATTCTCGTAGGTATTCACCGCTTCCTGGCCAAGCCTGTAGATCTGGAATTTCAGGCAGAAAACGGTACGGTTACCTAAAACGTTCCCTTGATTTTTATGCTTTAGAGAGTGACCTGCCTGTGAATTTGAAAAACAGAAACCTTCTGACCCTCGAAGACCTCAGTGGCGAAGAAATTTGCGACCTTCTGAAACTGTCTCGTGAACTTAAAGCAGCCAAGCATTCAGGTCATGAGGAGCCACTCCTGAGGGGTAAAAACATTGCCCTAATTTTCGAGAAGGCTTCGACTCGAACCCGTTGTGCCTTCGAGGTGGCCGCCTACGATCAAGGTGCCCAAGCTACCTATCTTGGCCCGTCGGGATCGCAGATTGGTTACAAGGAATCGATGAAAGACACGGCGCGGGTCCTCGGTCGAATGTATGACGCCATCGAATATCGAGGTTATGCACAAGACCGGGTCGAGGCCCTTGCTGAGTACGCCGGGGTACCCGTGTACAACGGTCTTACCGACGAGTATCACCCAACGCAAATTCTTGCTGACGTTTTGACCATGACCGAGCATTGCGGCAAGCCCTTGAACGAGATCTGCTACTGCTACCTCGGCGATGCGCGTAGCAACATGGGCAATTCTCTGCTAGTTGGTGGCTCCAAACTTGGCATGGAAGTTCGTTTAGCATCCCCCGAGGAGTTGTGGCCCAGTGTCGATTTGCGAGATCGTTGTGCCAGCTATGCCGAAAAGAGCGGCGCCCGTGTGACTTTCACCGCTGACCCCGTCGAGGGTGCTCTCGGAGCTGACTTTCTTTACACAGACGTCTGGGTTTCGATGGGGGAAGACGTATCGGTGTGGGAAGAACGCATCGAACTATTGACGCCATACCAGGTTAACCGTGACCTCATTGAGGCGACCGGAAATCCTAACGTTAAGTTCCTCCATTGTTTGCCAGCCTTTCACGATCGCGAGACAGTAGTTGGGGAGGAAATCTTTCAGAAGTACGGGCTTGACGGGATGGAAGTCTCTGATGACATCTTCGAGTCAGATTACTCGATCGTGTTTGACCAGGCGGAAAATCGCCTCCACACGATTAAAGCGGTGCTGGTAGCGACGCTCGTTGGCTGATTTTGAGCCGTCCCTGTTTGTTGCCAGCTTTGGGGTAATGACAGCCGAGGGCAGGTGGGTCAGCAGCCGCCAAATTTTTATGTAGACTCTCCCTGACTGTGCCGGCTAACTCTAATTCCAAAGTAACCCGACGTTTCTCTCAGGGAGAGTTTGATGCAGGAATCTGATCCCCCCAACCGCAGTCCAGTAGACCTTTCGGAGCAGGGCCTGACGGGCCTAAAAAGGATCTATTGGAATCAAACCACGGCCCGCCTATACGAGGCGGCACTCCGACGCCATGAGGGTGTGCTTGCCCACGGTGGGTCGCTTGTTGTGCGCACCGGCGGTTTCACCGGACGTTCGCCTGGCGACAAATATCTCGTAGAGGAAGACTTAAGTCGTGACCACATTTGGTGGAGCCCTGAGAACAAGGGTTACAACGAAGAGCGCTTCGAAGAGTTACACCGTCGCATGGCGCTCCACTTGCGTGGCCAGGACGTCTTTGTACAGGACTGCTGGTGTGGGGCTGACCCAGATTACCGTATGTCGGTGCGGGTGATTACAGAGTACGCCTGGCATAGCCTCTTCGTCCGGAATATGTTCATCAAGGCTACGGACGAAGAACTTGCAGTGCATGATCCAGAGTTCGTCGTAATCGACTGTCCAGGATTTCACGCTTCTCCGCGTCATGACGAACTGAACTCGGATGTATTCATACTAGTGAACTTCAGCAAGAAGCTGGTTCTGATAGCTGGTACTGAATACGCAGGTGAGATGAAAAAGTCGGCATTCTCGGCGATGAATTACTATCTGCCGTTTCGTGACGTCATGCCGATGCATTGTTCGGCGAATGTCGGGCCGGATGGCGACGTTGCGCTGTTTTTTGGCCTGTCCGGAACTGGCAAAACAACACTGTCCGCGGACGCGTCAAGAACTCTGGTCGGAGATGACGAACACGGTTGGAGTAGTAACGGCGTGTTTAATTTTGAAGGTGGATGCTATGCGAAGGTCATCCGTCTCTCTAGGGAAGCTGAGCCCGAGATCTATGACACCACTGAGATGTTTGGCAGCGTTCTTGAGAACGTAGTTATCGATCCCGTAAGCCGCAAGGTGAACCTCGATGACGATACCTACACTGAAAACACTCGCGCCGCGTACCCGATATCGCACATCCCGAATGCATCACCTACTGGGAACGCTGGCCACCCGAAGAACATTATCTTTCTGACCGCCGACGCGTTTGGTGTGTTGCCTCCGGTCTCTAAGTTGACGCCAGAGCAGGCGATGTACCACTTCATTTCCGGGTATACCGCGAAGGTTGCTGGAACGGAACGTGGCATCACCGAGCCACAGGCAACTTTCAGCTCCTGTTTCGGAGCTCCTTTCATGCCACAACATCCTAAAGTCTACGCCAAGCTTCTCGGCCAAAAGATCGCCGATCATAACGTTGATTGCTGGCTGATTAACACTGGTTGGACAGGAGGCCCCTACGGTGTCGGTGAGCGTATGAAGATCGGCTACACACGAGCCATGGTTCACGCTGCGCTTGATGGTTCGCTTAGGGATTCGGAGTTTGCGGAAGATCCGATTTTTGGCGTCGCCGTACCATTGAATTGCCCTAACGTACCTGATGAAGTCCTCATACCCAGGAACACCTGGAGTGACGGGTCAGCGTACGATGAGCAAGCGCGGAAGCTAGCCGACATGTTTTCCGAGAACTTCAAACAGTTTGCAGAAGTAGCATCGGAAGATATCAAGGCGGCGGGTCCAGTCGCGATCACTTCCTGATATCCGGCGATTATCCCCTCTGCTGTCCCTTAGGACGTGCTTAGCTTCCCATGGACGCACCCGTATTCAGGAGATCTGTAGTAACACCTTGAGAGTTCCTGGTTGCTGGGCGCGATTGAAAGCAGTGAGCCCAGCAGCGATCGGATAGCGGTCAGCAATTAGTTCCTTGACGGGCACGGTGCCGTCGCGCAACAGTTGGATCGCCGGTTTGAAAGGCCCACAGCGCGATCCTACTAAGGTGATCTCATCGACGACAAGGCTGGAGATATCTAGCGTCAGGCGGTCAGCATAGGTGCTTTTGAGTACCAACGTGCCCCTTGGGCGCAGTGCGCGCATTGCGAGCCCAAATCCTTCAGTGTTTCCAGTGCACTCGATTGCGACGTCAAAATTCCTCAGCTGATTGATCGACTCAGGACCCACCGAAGTCGTGCGGCTAACCAAAAACGTCTTGATGGCCAGATTGGAGAGCATTGCTAGCTTCTTGTTGTGTCGGCCGGCTACACAGAGGTGGCAACCGGTTTGATGAAGGGTGCGAGCTATAAGCTGGCCAAGCTTGCCATCGCCGACGATAAGCACACGGTCTTTTTGGTGAAGGGTTATCTGGTCCTGGATCTGGAGCGCTGCAGCGAGTGGCTCCGTGAACACTGCTACCTCGTCGGGGATACTATCTGGCAGGGTGTGGAGGTTTCTGGCTGGCAAGGTTAGGTATTCTGCGAAGGCACCGTGGCGTCCCAGGATGCCAAGCACCGTGCGGTTTCCGCAATGAGTTTCTCGCCCTGCGTCGCAAGCTTTGCAATTGCCGCAAGCCGCGTTGATTTCGCCGACCACCCGTTGGTCTTCTAGGTGTTCGAATCCAGTTGGCGCCTGCTCAACGACTCCGACGAACTCATGGCCGAGAACGCCCGTGTATGGATAATAGCCACGAATCAACTCGAGATCAGTATTGCAAATCCCTGCCTGCACTACGCGGACGAGTGCCTCGTCAACGAGAGGCACTGGGGTGGGCAGGGTGGTGTTTAGGGTTAATTGTCCGTTCTCA
>JAYYTT010000025.1:0-5280 GCA_036344375.1 Acidobacteriota bacterium
ATTTTGAAGCCCGTGATTTTGATACAGACTGGGAGTTACTGCAGGAAGCCACCGACGAGAGTCTGATTAACTCGTTGGTAATGTCTTGCCCGTTCGACCCGACAGAGAAACAGGCACTTCTCGAGGCAGGCGGACTCGATGAGCGTGCTCACCTGATGTTGTCGCTACTCGATATGGCGACGCTTCACCGTGCCACCAGCGAGCTTTCGCTGCATTAACCCGCATTTCTCATCAGGTTGTCGCTTCGGTCTCAACACTGTCGTTATTCCGAACGGTACGCAGGTCGTCGTGAAAGCGCGGCTTCACCTGATTCTTTATAGCCGTATTGCAAGGTTGCCGTAAGGTTTGAGGCAGCTTGTCATTCAAACGGAATCCAGCTACCGCCTCGCTGCGCAGAGGATTACCATGAGGCGCTATGAGCACCTTTGCCCTTCTGACCTTCATAGATTAATCCGTGGACCATAATCGCTTCGACGTTATCGTCGTGGGTGGCGGACCTGCAGGTATTACCGCAGCGACTGCGCTCGCCAAACAAGGTTTTTCGGTCCTTGTATGTGAAGCGGCCGTTTATCCCGGCGCTGAGAATTGGTCTGGGGCAGTTTATTTTGCCGAGAATCTGGAAGCTGACGATGCATTTGGCAAGCAGGCCATCGAGGAAGGTCCCTTCGAGCGCCGTCTAATCGAGCGTGGGTTTTTTCTTTACAACGGCCACTCGATGCTCGGCGCTACATTGCGCGACCCTTCGGTGTTCCGCTCGTGTTTCACCGTTCTGCGCCCGGTTTTCGACCGCTATCTTGCTGAATTAAGTCGAGAACAGGGTGTTGTTCTGATGTGTGAGACGACGGTGCAAAGCCTCATTCGACACGAGGGGTGCATTATTGGCGTGCATACCGAGCGTGGCCCAGCCTACGCGGACGTGGTGTTTCTTGCTGAGGGTGACGCTTCGCACTTGGTGACCCAAGAAGGTTACGAGCGGGTTGGATTGGACGCCGGTGGCGAGCCGAATACAGAAACGGGGCCACATTTCCTGCAGGGGGTCAAAGAAGTGGTGTCGTTGCCTCCAAAGGTTCTTGAGGAGCGCTTTGGTTTGCCCGAGGGTGGCGGCGGTGCCTACGAGATGTTGCTGAGGAACGGCTTACGACAAGGGCGAACAGTGCGCCTGAACATGGGCGGTTTTGTCTACACCAACCGTGACAGTGTCTCGCTTGGCTTTGTGCTGCCGGTCGACAATCTGGCGAACAATTTTGATGGTGATCACAACCTACTGATGGAGTGGTTCAAGGGCTTGCCCGAGGTGGCACGCTGGATCGAAGGCGGCGAGGTCACATCGTACGGCACAAAGATTATTCGTGGTGGTGGCCTGCGCGAGATCCCACAGTTAGTAGACGATGGACTCGCGATCGGCGGAGCGGCGAGTGGTATCGGCATCGATTTCCCGTACCCGAACTTCACCGGCCCAGCGACATCCATGGGGCTTCTGTTCGCGCGCGCCGTGTCCAGCATCACGGCTGAGCATAGTGGTCCGGGGAAAGGTGCTGCTGCTGGGTTGATCGGTAGAAGCCCATTTACTGCGGATGCGCTTGAAGCAGCCTACCTAAAGCCTGTTAAACAGACGCACTACTACCGGAATGTCGAACGACTTGCTGATTGGCCGGACTATATCGAGCGAACCCAATTCTTTTTCGAGCGTCAGATCGACATTGTTAATGGTGTTACCTACATACTGTCGCGCCCAGATATTTTGGCGGTGAAGCGATGGTGGGAAGCCATCCGGCTGAAACGCCGGCTGATTCGCGGCAAGCGCGCCGGAGCGATTCTCCGCGACATGCAGGAGAATTCAAGAGCGCTCGGATTGGGGTCTGCTGTTTGGGCCGGGATAAGCCCCTGCATCTTCATTCGTTGGCTGTTCAATACGGTGACGGCGCTAGTTCCCTTTGGTGATGTGTCTACTGGTGGCGACGAAACCATCGGGATTGCCAAAGCTACGACACAGAGTGGCGGCAGATTCCGCATGATGCATCGTGTCCTAGCAGGGGCCGAGCCTGCGGGTCGGATGCCCTTATTAGGACGTTGGTACTGGAAACGATACGGGTCGGCTCTTGCCTGCGCCTTTGCCGACGTCTACACGAACGACGATGAGCCCCTCGACGACAAGTTGCCACGGGCGCTTGGCCGAGTGATTGGGCAGGTCTCGATCTGGGATCCCCTGATAGTGATTGGGTTGGGGCTGGTTGGTTTGGTGATGTCCGTGATTCAGGCAGTTGGCGAGTGGTTTCAATACGCTGTGTTGAAGAAGGACTTGGCCTCGTTTCGTGGTCAATACGTGGGGCGTTTGCTCCAAGAGAATCGCTCCCGAGGCTGTCTTGACGACGACGTTGTTGAAATCAAGACATCGTACGAGCACAAACTCGGCACAATCCGTTACCGCGAAGGCGAACATTCACACATCAAAGTTATGTGGCCTGATGACTTGGCAGCACGAACCGACCTGGCGAAGTCGCCGTTGTGGAATGTTTGCCCCGCCAGAGTCTACGAGGTGCAGCGTCATCCAACGGGGATGCCGGGAGTGGTTGTCAATTTTGACAACTGCGTGAAATGTGAGACTTGTTGGCGCGCCACGTCCGATGTGGACTGGAGCCGCGCTACCCAACAGCGTCTCATTTACGAGACTTACACACCGGCACACGCTGAACTCCGCAAGTATATTTTGGAGCGTCCACAGCCGGTGCCGCGAGTGCGTCAGATTCCCTCGTATTGGGACGCTTTCTGGGGCGATCTGGTGGTCGGATTCCAAGGCGTCGATGCGGGAGCGCTCGAGGCGTTAAGAGCCGAACTTGGACGAGCAGAGGTAGCACTTGGAAGTTATTCGCGAGCCCTCGGTGATTCGCCGGTTGTTCTTGAGCAGGGTGAGCGGTTTCATCTCGAGGAGCTATTGCAGATCGTAGCGCGACGATTTGGGGCAGCCCGTGACATTTGGGAGGCTGACGCTTTTTCTAGCTTACGCTTGTTGATTGGCGAGCCGGTTGCTTCGCTGTGGTCGGATGGGGTAGTCCGAGTCGAGGAGATGGTGGCCCACGCATCTTCGAAGCGGTTTTTTTGGGCAGACATTGTGGGTAAGCAACTAAGGGATCATCACCTTGCCGGGCTGGGCAATCTATTTGCCCGGATTGAAGGGCTTGAAGCGCAGGTTAAGGCGGATGATGAATCAGAGGAACGACACTCCGTTTCGGCTTGTGCTTGGGCGAATAATTGGATTCGAGCGGAGGATTTGCCGGCGCAATTTGCTGCCATGCGAGAGGGCATCCGGGAATGGTGCGATCATCACATCGACAGCAGTGTGCTGCGCTCGCTCGAGAGAGAAGAACCTCTTAGCAACGAACTTAAAAATTGGCTTGCACACCAGCTGGCTGTAACGGTCAAAGAGCGACGACGCTGTGCAAGAAACTCGCATGCTAAGACTACATACGGTCACCGTGACGTGTTGTTGGAAGAACTTGCGGCGGTCGATCCATCACTTGCAGCGTTAGCGTCACAGCATCTCCTTGCAACTGATCTGCTCCATGGGGCAAAGACGGATGAGGACATCATCCCCAGTATTCTTTCTGCTCGCTCATTCGCAGCAGTTGTTACACAAGGTTCAATTAGAGACCGTTTGACAGCTACGAATCCTGCGGACGGTGCCGAAGCCGAAATAAGTACCGGAGGAGCCGAATTGCACGGAGAGGGGCCACTGGTGCTGGCAGCATTAGCTGAATGGCTCTTAGTTGTCCGCGACAACCTAGGCTACTTGGTCCCAATTGACGATCCCGGCATTCACTTAGAAGCGGTTGGTTGCATTGGTCTTGTTGGCGCTGGCGTCCGGCGAGTGGTTTTTGACGGTTGCAATGTTTGCCCCAGCCGGATCTTCGAGATCGAGGTGCTCGCACCGGGATCCCTTTTCCCTTCACCTGCGGTAGGCGTCCCATTCACCGACACGCTTGGTGTTGCGGTGCCCGACCACCTTGCGATCGTTAGAGGTGCCGGTTCCTATCTCACTGGACGAGCCCGGGAGCACGCGGCAAGCCGCGTCCAGTTTCCTGGCTTATTTCAAGATGAATCTGGTCGCGACACGATCGCTAAATTTGGTGCAGTGAAGCAGATGCTTGCCGAAATGGAGGCGCAACGCATTCTCGTCGAAACACTTAGCTTGCTCGATCCAGGCCCGCAAGATGATGCGTGGACAGGTGCGGCGGTCCGCAAGATTCTGGCAGCTGATGCTTTCGGGCCTCAACCGGGGTCATTTAGCTACAACGCCGGTCAGATTTTCGGAGGTACTGCGTTCTCCGAAGACGATTGCCTAGCGAAGTATTATCGGGACAGCAGCCCGTTCAGGTTCCTTATTGCCCACGATGATGTGCTCCGCACCGAGATTGGGCGCCGACGTCTCGAAGCCGTCAGCGCTGGTGCCTCATTAATTCCCGTTTCACTTCAGGAAGAGGCCTGGCTGGAAGCGTTGCGCGAAGAAGGTCTGTTATCGGACATAGTTGTGCGGTGGGAGGGGGCATGCTCTGAAATTGAAGCATGGGCTTTGGACGCTACTTCCCATATTGATAGCGACTCCAAGCGCGCCGACCTCGTGTCCTTCCATGCAGGCAATGTTACGGCCCGTGCTCTGGGCATCAAGGCGTGCATTCTGCGTAGTGGCTGGCGGCTGGAGTGCGGGCTTTCGGTCAAAGCGACCCTCGAAGCCACAGCGTTGCTAACCGACCGATTCGTTGCTGACACACCGATGCTGGTTAGCGAGGCCCGCTTGTTTAGTGAAGTTCTCGCAGTAGGCCTCGACGCCATCGCCCACGGCGACTTCGAACCTGCGGCTACGATCCCCGATGCCGAGTCTTACAACCTCGTTTTGTCAACAGACCGTGCTAGTCAATCAGGGGATTGGCTATATCAACCGTTTGACGGGGAAACGTGTCGCTACGTGCCCGAGGTCTTGTGGAACGATCCGGAGTTACGCGCATTTCGTGAAACGGTAGAAGCTGATTTGCGCCAACGCTACGTTGAGACTGACTTCGATGGCCTGACTTATAACCGCCACTTGGAAAAGCTCCACACTGTTCCGCACGAAGACCTCTGCTATTTCGTTGACCGTGGATTCATGCGATTGCCAATTCCATCGGAACTTGGCGGGGAGGATGCACTCAAAGCGATTTACTACATCGTTTGTGAGATGAGCGGCCGTTACGGTGATGCGGCATTGTCGCTCGCGATCATGGCGAACACGAGCATCGGGACAACGCC
>JAYYTT010000026.1:0-3415 GCA_036344375.1 Acidobacteriota bacterium
CCTGCCCGAGGGTCCTTTTTTCTGGCGGTGTAGCTCAGTTTGGTAGAGCAGGCGGCTCATATCCGCCGAGTCGGGGGTTCAAGTCCCTCCACCGCCACTCATCTGGTGGGGTTCGTGGGTCTGGTCCGCGGACCCTATGCTGAATCTGCCGTGAAAACCAGAATCAAGACAATGCAGACCTTGATCCAAGAAATCGCTTCTGGCGTCTCTCGCGACGGCGTTCTGATGGGTGCCTCACGAGTTCTGGTGGGTTGCAGCGGCGGCTGTGATTCGACTGCCCTTCTGGATATCCTGGTCAGCTTGGCCCCGCAATTCCAAGTCAATATTGCCGTGGCACATTTGCATCATGGCTGGCGCGGAACCGAAGCCGATGCTGACTTGGATTATGCTCGGCAGCTAGCAGAGACTTATGGGGTGCCGTTTTTCGCCAGCAGGGTCGATTTGAGTACTGCGAAAGGCTCACGGGAGGAAGCTGCGCGGAGTGCCCGTCTAGATTTCTTTGAATCAATCGTCGCTGACTGGAACGCTGATGTGGTTGCCTTAGGTCATACCGCTGATGATCAGCTTGAAACAGTCTTGCTCAACTTGGTGCGTGGTACTGGGCGCCGTGGTTTGGGGGGTATGCGTCCGCGTTCTGAGGTTGGTGACTTGATCCTTGTTAGGCCACTACTGGGCTGCCGCCGCCATGAACTGCGTGAGTATGCTCTCTCGCGATCGCTGGAGTGGAATGAGGATTCGTCGAATGAAGATGTCTCCTTATCCCGCAATCGTCTCAGGCTTCGCTTGCTTAGCGAATTGGAACAAGTCCACCCTTCGGCCGTAAAAAATGTGTCGCGGGCCACGGAGTTGTTGCGGGAAGAAGAAGAGTGGCTTGACTTGATTGCGGCGGATGCCTTCGGAGAGGTGGTTGATGTCAACGGGCATCTGGACGGTGTTTTACTGCGGAAAACTGTTCTTGGTTCCATGCCTAGGCCACTGCAGCGTCGCGTTGTGCGTAATGCAATTGCGTCGATTCGCGGTGACTGCCGTGGAATTAGCTATGAACATGTCGAATGGGTGATCGACATTGATCAGGCCGAGAAAATTTCTGCGCATGACCTGCCGGGGGTTCGAGTCAAGCGAGAAGGAGATCACATTCGCTTGCTGCCGCTCGACGGGAGGCGGTTGGCGAAGTCCTGAAGATCATAACGAACCGACCAAAACCCCTATGGCAAAAGGATTTACGGCCACAATGGCGACTATCCCCCTTAGCGACAGGTAGTGTATTCTTTCTATTGTGAACGCAACGATTAAAACACTGAGTTTGTGGCTGGTGGTGGTCATCGTCGCCATCGTTGTCTACAACGTTTTCAACGCGCCGCCGGCAGAAAACCGCGACATTACCTTTTCTCAACATCTCAAGGATGTTGAAAGGGGCGATGTTCGCCTCGTAATGATCACTAGGCCAGCTAACACCGTCGAAGGGGAGTTTGACGACGGTCGGTTGTTTAAAACTGTGGCGCCCGATTACGAGGCTTACTTTGACACGCTTCTGGCGAAGGACGTTGTTGTCACAATCACCCAATCAGATGAGAGTCCCTACTGGGCGGCACTTATTTCTTGGGCCCCGATGCTCATTCTCATTGGTGTGTGGATTTTCTTCATGCGGCAGATGCAGAACGGTGGCAACCGTGCCCTCGCCTTCGGGAAGAGCCGTGCAAAACTGAACCCGAACCAGGACAAGAAGGTGACGTTCAAAGACGTTGCCGGCATCGACGAGGCTAAGGAAGAAGTTCAGGAAATCATCGAATTTCTCAAGGAGCCACAGCGCTTTCAGAGGCTAGGCGGCCGGATGCCGAAGGGCGCTTTGCTAATAGGCCCGCCGGGAACTGGCAAGACCTTGCTTGCCCGGGCCATCGCTGGTGAAGCTAACGTGCCTTTCTTCTCAATCTCTGGCTCGGACTTCGTGGAGATGTTCGTCGGAGTCGGCGCCTCGCGCGTGCGTGATTTGTTCGAACAGGGCAAAAAGAACGCTCCTTGCATTGTTTTCATCGATGAGATCGACGCCGTTGGTCGGCATCGCGGTGCTGGTTTGGGCGGTGGGCACGACGAGCGTGAGCAGACCCTCAACCAGCTCCTCGCCGAGATGGATGGCTTCGGCACTAACGAGGGCGTTATCGTGATGGCGGCGACCAACCGGCCTGACGTGCTCGATCCTGCGCTGTTGAGGCCTGGTCGTTTCGAACGCCCCATCATGGTCGAGCGAGCCGATATTCGGGGGCGGCTCGGCATTCTCAGGGTGCATACACGAGACACGCCGCTCGATGAAAATGTCGACCTGGAGCGGGTGGCGCGCGGCACACCGGGCTTCTGTGGTGCCGACCTGGAAAGCCTCGTTAACGAAGCGGCTCTGCTGGCCGCACGTCGTGATCATACGACGATCACGATGGATGACTTCGAGCAGGCCAAGGACAAGGTCCTGATGGGCCCTGAGCGCAAAAGCATGATCATCGCTGACGATGAAAAGCGAGTGACGGCGTACCATGAGGCAGGGCATGCACTAGTCGCACATTTCATGCCGGAGGCTGATCCAGTGCATAAGGTCACAATTATTCCGCGGGGCAGGGCCTTGGGCGTGACTATGCAGCTTCCGCTCGACGATCGCCGCAACTACAACCGGACCTACCTCCAAACCCAAATTACGGTGCTGCTCGGTGGCCGCATTGCTGAAGAGTTAGTGTTAAACGAGATGACTACTGGGGCCGGCAATGACTTTGAGCGGGTCACAGATATCGCCCGTAGCATGGTTACCGAGTGGGGGATGAGCGAGGAACTCGGCCCGTTAACGTTTGGTGGCAAGGGTGAAGCAGTCTTCCTAGGCCGTGATTTTAACCAGAACAAGGAATATTCTGACGACACTGCCCTCCTGATTGACAACGCTATTAGGCAGATCGTTGACAAAGCCTATGTCGAGGGGACAGCACTCCTTAGCGAGCACATCGATGTCCTCCATGCAGTTGCGGAAGCGCTGCTTATTCGTGAATCGTTGGAGGGTGAAGAGGTCGCGCTTTTAGCGGAAGGAAAGGTCCTCCCTGCGGTAAAGCTTCCTGTCGATGATCCCCCACCTGATACTGGTGAAACTGTGGAACCCGAAGAGCCATCCCACGCTGCAACGGGGATCCCGAGCCTTGACGAGGGCCAGCAGGCGGAAGGTTAACTGGCAAATGTCGAGGGTCGGCGCAGAAGCAGCGAAGCCGCCTTCACCGCCCCCTTCGGATTTAGTGCATCGCCTGTACCCACACAACGCCCACGTTCTGGGTGGGTACGATCCATTGCCGTTATCTTTTCCGGATGATAGTCCCGGCGTGCACGAACTTGCTGCAAGCCATGGAACTTATGCGGTTAGATTGCAGGCGGTTTCTCCAAGGCTGGTGAC
>JAYYTT010000027.1:0-2526 GCA_036344375.1 Acidobacteriota bacterium
GGCATTTGGTTTTGCTATTGCTTTCGCTGTGGTTGGAATGATCGATGGACGGCCGGGACCTGGTCGTCCCATCCCAAACGACTTGCTATACGCACTTGATCGTGAATCCGGTGAGGCAGCCTGGGCCACAATGGAGGCCGAACCAGGGGCTTGGCTGGCGGAATTTGTGGACGATGAGGCTACAACTGCGAATCTCAGTTCTTTTTTGGCGGGCAACTCACGTTCATATCGTGTATCTGCGGCCCCGGCAGTTAATGCTCCACGGGCAGAGACAACGATTGTCTCAGACGTAATTGACGGTGGGGTACGATCGCTGCGTTTGGTGGTTTCTTCTGTGCTCGGTCCCGAACAGATGAATATTTCACCGGCCCCAGAAAGCCCGGTTTTGCTGCGTGCGGTTAATGGCGTTGTGGTCCAGCGGGGTGGCGACGATTGGTTGTTGCAGCATTTTGGCCGCCCTCCCAATGGGACCTTGGTTCTTGATCTGACGACCGAGGACCTGTCAGCTCCGCTCGAGTTAGTTCTCGTCGAATTCTTGATGCGACTTCCACCAGTGCCGGGTGTGAACTTAAAACGACCAGTGGGCGTCGTCGCCCATGGTGGGCGCCTAACGGATGCGTCACTTTTTCGTCAGGTTGTAAGCTTCGAATAGAACAACTGGTTTCCAGTAACGTATGTATCAGCCCGCTAACTCGAGTTCACCTGCCGGACCCACGACTACAATGTCACCGACGATGCGCGCTGGAATAACAAACATTGCTGTGCTCACCGGGCCCGACTTAGGTTGGCCGTCCGGGAAGAACTTGCCATTGTGGCAGGCGCATTGGTAGTTGTCTTCGGCTGCGTGCCAGGTGAGGTCGCAGAATTCATGTGTGCAGACCATTAACCTGGCCGTAACGGTATCTCCACTTCGGCTTAGTTCTACCCGTCGGTCCGCATGGAAGATTATTTTGCGGCCCTGAGGGAGGTCGCCGACCGGGATCTCTGTGACCGTGTTGGGGTCTATGAGTGGCGCGCATGCTGTCGCGCTCATAACCAGTGATCCAACCGCCAATGCTCCGAATGAACAACCAAGGTGTTTAAGGGCTTTCCGACGTCCTGCTGATCGCGGATCAGCGGGAACCACTGTAGTTTGGCGGTGTTCATCCCGCGCGGCGACTTGATCGCACGCGGATTCCGTTTTTCTTTCCACCATTACTCCTTAGCTTCGATTTACATCATACGCATCCCACGACGCTGAGGTTGCCTCACATTAGAATTAGTGACGATGATAAAGGTCGCAGTGGAGGGGTGAAGGTCTTACAAGTGAAAGCACCATGAACTTCAAGAACGTAGTGTATTGGGCCATACTGATCTTCCTTGCCGCCATTTTTCTGGTAGGTGGCGTGGAAAAGCTCATGGCGATGGAGTATTGGCAGGCGCGTTTCGTTAGCCAATGGGGCCTGCCAGCCTGGATGGCTCCGATGGTCGGTGCTACCGAGATGCTTGGGGGCTTGATGCTGTTGGTACCCCGTTTGACCACGCTGGGGGCCGCGGTCATCGTCATAGTCATGTTTGGTGCCACGGTCACTCAAATTGTGGCGAGCGAATGGCTACGTATTATCGTGCCGTTGGTCGTTGGTACGCTGGCGGGAATACTCTTCAAGTGGAGCCTGCTGCGGGTGCAAGGATCCGGGGTGGCTGATGGGGCAAAGAATTCACATTGACCTAGTGAAACCTGGTTGTCTGGTGTTGTCCTAGGATCGCAGCGGCACTACAGTTCGTGCCCATGGCCCAGGTATCGAACAAGGAAACCGTTTACAATTTTATTGGCGGGGAGTGGACTGTCTCATCGGCGACCGATTCACTCAGCATTGAAAACCCCGCTACCCGGGAAACCCTCGGTCGCGTCCCGTTGTCGTCCGCTGCTGACGTAGACGCCGCGGTTGCCGCCGCCAGCCGAGCGTTCCCGGCTTGGCGCGAGACTCCAGCTGTCGAGAGGGCACGGATTCTCTTTCGACTGAAAGAGTTGCTTGAGGAAAACGCCCAGGAGATCTCTCGTAGCTTGACGCTCGAACATGGGAAGAATCTCATAGAGACACGTGGCGAACTGCAGCGCGGCATTGAAAATGTTGAGCACGCGTGTGGCATTCCTACTTTGATGATGGGGGAGAGCCTTGAAGACATCGCGGCAGGGATCGACTGTGTTACTTACCGGCAACCACTTGGTGTGTTTGCAGCGATCACTCCCTATAACTTTCCGGTAATGATTCCGATGTGGTTCTGGCCATATGCGGTGGCTGCCGGCAACACGTTCATCCTTAAGCCGAGCGAGCAAGATCCACTAACCCATCAGATGATCGTCGATCTTTCCACCGAAGCTGGCCTACCGCCCGGGGTTCTCAACGTTGTGCACGGGGCTCAAGAGACTGTTACCGCGCTGCTTGATCACCCAGGGATTGTTGGTATCTCGTTCGTTGGTTCCAGCCAGGTAGCCCGTCTCGCCTACGCCAAGGCAGCAGCGGCTGGCAAACGCGTGCAGGCGCT
>JAYYTT010000028.1:0-3434 GCA_036344375.1 Acidobacteriota bacterium
AAACTCACTGGATTCATCGTTCTGATGGTCGCGGTTGGCACGCTGGCGGCGTGTTCACGTCCGGAGCCGCCAGTTGTAGAGCCACCCCCGCCACCACCAGCTGAAGAGCCACCACCACCACCACCACCACCACCACCACCACCGGCTAGGGAATTCGAAGAAGCTGAGCCTGTAGTAGACGTCCTTACGATCGAACAGATCAACGAGGAAGGAATACTGCAGACAATCTACTTCGACTATGACGAATCAGAGGTCCGAGCCGACCAGAGGGCCAAACTCCAGGCCAACGCACAGTTCCTGAGAGACAACACCCACTTCCGTCTAGTGGTTGCCGGTCATTGTGACGAGCGTGGAACGCGCGAGTACAACATGGCTCTCGGCGAACGTCGTGCCAGTGCGACGATGCAGTATCTTGTATCGTTGGGTGTCCCGGCCAGCCGCATTGACATTATTTCCTATGGCGAAGAAAACCCCGCAGCGACCGAAAGTAACGAGGACGCGTGGGCACAGAATCGCCGTGCCCAGTTTCAAGCCATCGACAGCAACGATCGTTAAACGTAATATCGGGGCGGGTTCACACCACAATCGGGCGAGCCCGCCCCCAACAATTCTCCTCCGAAGCACCCCAGCTAGGCCTTGAATAGACGCCAGCAGCCTCCCACGCTCAGGTTGATCACTTTGCTGGTGTTCGTTTTTGCGGCGCCTGCATGCGCTTCTATGCAGAAGCGGGTTACTGACTCTGAGAATCGCTCCAACACGCTTGAGGCCCAAGTCTCTGACCTGCAGGAAAATCAGCAGAACCTCATCAGTCACCTGGCCAGCGTTCAAACCGAACTCGAAGCAGCACTTGACCCGATTCGCGTCCAACAGGCCGGTGAAGGTATGGAATTACGCGCCTTAGAGGCGGAAGTATCGGCCCTGCGCGAGCAGGTCAAGCAACTAACTACCGCACTGGCCCAGTCGCAACCAGCCGAAGTGTCGTCGCCATCAAAAGGCCGGCTTCTTCTGTACGACTTTTTTGCCCCACCGAAACCTTCAGGGGTGCCAGCAACTGACGGAGAACAACCAACGTCAACCGGAGAATTCACTAGCTACGGTGATGAAGAAGAGGGGTTGTTCAATCGTGCCTACGCCGACTACACGGCGGGTCAATTTGTTGCCGCGGTCAGTGGTTTTGAGGAGTTTCTAGCACGGCACTCAACGTCCCCACGTGCGCCAGACGCACTCTATTGGATTGCTGAGTCACTCGCAGCCCAAGGCCTTCACACGGATGCTCGGAATCACTTTCTTGAGGTTAAGAAAAGTTATCCAACTAGTGTAAAAGTTCCCGATGCCACCTTGAGCGCCGCACTTGAGGCCGTAGCGCTCGGTGAGCATGACACTGCTATTCGGGAACTTCAGGACCTGATTGCAGCACATCAAGGAACTGATGCCGCGTTGATTGGCTGTATGCAACTTGATCGCCTCGGCCAATCGTTACCTCTCAACTGTCAAGTGCCCTGAGACGTTCCGCGGGTTTTTTTGTAGATATTTTGTTGGCTTGACACCAATGGCGTGTGCCTTTGTCTCTCTTGTGGTACATAGAGACAGGTGTTCCACTAGCATACCCCGGGCGGAATCAGTTAGCCCAATACGAGAACAGCGAAGAGAGGCATGGAATGGCACGGGGCGTTAATAAGGTGATCTTGATAGGCAACCTGGGCAAGGACCCGGAGATTCGCTACACGCAGAACGGCACCGCCGTAGCTAATTTCTCCCTGGCAACGACCGATAGTTGGTCGAAAGACGGTGAGACTAATGAACGCACCGAATGGCACAACATCGTTGCCTGGGCAAGGCTGGCTGAAATCTGCAACCAATACCTTCAAAAGGGAAGGCAGGTATACATAGAAGGGCGGATTCAGACCCGCAAATGGGAAGATCGTGATGGCAATACTCGGTATACGACGGAGATCGTTGCCCAGAATATGCAAATGCTTGGTAGCCGAGGTGATGGCGACTTTGGTGGCGGAGGGGGTGCAGCAGATGGACCCTCCGGCGAGGCACAAGCCCCTGCGCCCGGACCAAACGACTCTGGTGTAACCGACGACGACATCCCCTTCTAGAGCCCGACTGAACAAGGCTAGCAACCACGGGAATACGGAGACCGTAGCTCCTCCGCTAAAAAGATGTCCGGTCCACGAGGCGAGTAAGCGGGATCCTGTTGCCCCGGCGAACCGGGGTGGGAACCATGCATCTGGGGCGACGGTTACCCGTCACCTCATGCGGCCTACCCAGGAACGGGGCGGGTCTCCCCGAATTCCCTTGTTTGGCCTTGCTCCACGTGGGGTTTACCGAGCTACCGGCGTCGCCGCCAGCACTGGTGGGCTCTTACCCCACCGTTCCACCCTTACCGTTCAGCGGCCGCGAACGGCTACCTTTACGAACGGCGGTATTTTTTCTGTGGCACTTGCCTGGAGTTTCCCCCACTGGGCGTTACCCAGCACGCGACCCGTGGAGTCCCGACTTTCCTCCACCGTATGCACCGGAGTGCCCGGCAGCGGTTCCCCTGCCTCGTGGATCGGAATATCATTCGCCTACCGGCGACTCTCCTGTTGCGGTGGCAGATTATTGGTATTGACCAACGCGATGTAGCGATCAGTCTCATCGATAGCAGATGCAAAATATAAGATTCCCTGCATCCTAGTATCGAGTATCAGATCATAGCCAGCCTCGGCTGCAAGCTGCTCAACCGCTGGAACTAAGCGCTCGTTGATCCGCGCCTGTGCCTGTTCCGCCATGCGGTTCAATGCACGTTGCGCATCATCTCGGAGGCGCTGCAGGTCGACTTGTGCCTGCTCGACGCTGCTCTGGATTCGAGCCATGGCCTCCTGGGTAAGCGTCAATTGCTGTTGCTCAGCCTGCGCCATGAGTGTGTCGATTTCCACTTGCTTTTCACGTACACGATTATCCCAGTCGGTTGCGGCCGTCTGAGCCTCCTGTTGCACCTGGAGGCCGATGCTGGACTCCATCAAGACGCGGTCACCGTTAATCACGGCGATCTTCGGGCCAGCGGCCAATTGTGCATGCGCCGGCAACGCAACACCAACGTTCAAGACTATTGCTAGGGCTAACCCGCTAACAATCCAATTCCTTGCTTTCATGGGTTCCCGATCTCCTTGTTACAGGGAAGTTTGATGCGAATCACGCGCGGCCGGAGATCGGCCGTCAAGCGGGGAGTGCCTGATCGTAGCACGAAGGCCCGAGGATGATCACCACCCTCGGACCCTCAGAAACACCAGGCGAAAATACGCAGCGACAAATCCTACGAATATTGGATCTTGCCCAACTCTAGAAGTCACCCCCACCCGGCATCGAGGGTTCGTCCTCGTCCGGGAGTTCCGAGACAAGCGCTTCGGTCGTTAGCAGCAATCCGGACACCGACGCCGCATTCT
>JAYYTT010000029.1:0-3608 GCA_036344375.1 Acidobacteriota bacterium
GTTCAGCGACAGACAGAACCACGATGTCGGAACAACCCGCGGCTTGTTCGTTTAACGGAATGGTGTTGGTGACGATGACCTTGTCTATTGAACTCTCTTCAATACGACGTACCGCCGCACCCGACAAGACCGGGTGTGTGGCAAAAGCATAGACTGCCGAGGCACCATTTTCTTTGAGCGCCTGGGCTCCCTGCGTCAGAGTACCCGCTGTGTCGATCATGTCGTCATAAAGAATAGCGGTGCAGCCTTCGACGTCTCCGACAACATTCATCGCTACCGCTTTATTGGCGCGCGGTCGGCGTTTGTCAATGATCGCCAGGCTGGCGTTTAGGCGCTTGGCAATGGCCCGCGCACGCTCAACAGCACCAGCATCGGGAGCAACCATGACTATATTATCCAGTTCCATCGATTCAAAATGACGAAGAGCTACCGGCGCCGCGAACAGATGGTCAACAGGGATATTGAAGAATCCCTGGATCTGGCCAGCATGTAGGTCCATCGCCAGGACCCGGTCAGCGCCTGCTGTAACCAGAAGATCAGCCACTAACTTGGCAGTGATCGGCACTCTTGGTTCGTCCTTCTTGTCCTGTCGCGCGTATCCGAAGTAAGGCATGACCGCTGTAATGCGTGCCGCTGAAGACCGCCGCGCCGCGTCAATCATGATTAATAGTTCCATAACACTGCGGTTAACCGGCTCGCATGCAGAATCGATGATAAAAACATCAGTGCCACGGACGTTTTCCTGCAGCTGGCAGCGAACTTCGCCATCCGAAAACTGGGTTAGTTCCAGTGCTCCAAGGGGGTGGCCGAGGAAATCCGCGATACTGACGGCCAGTTCAGGGCAAGCATTGCCCGCAAACAGTGTTAGCGCGCGATCTGCAGAGGGCATGGGTCGACTGGGAGCTATCGGGTTGGTCTGATTAGGGTAGCCAATGAAGCTGGGGCGGCAGGACTCGAACCTGCAAATGCCGGCTCCAAAGGCCGGTGCCTTGCCAATTTGGCGACGCCCCAAGAACAACTCTCAAATAACTCAAGCAACCGTGTCGGACGCGGGACGCACATGGATAACGAGTCCTTATTATAGCCGTGATCCCAATGCAGCATCAAATGGCCTAAGGTGTCAAATTAGGAAAGTCGCCAAAGACGGATCGGCGGTGTTGGCTTCTCGTAATGGAGACATATGCGCCAGCCCACAGTCCTCTCTCTCGCAGCAGACGGGAAGCCCGGGTCACGACACGACGGTCGTCGAAGCAAGCGAACGAAGCTGCCCCACTGCCCGTCATCTGCGCACAGTCGCCGCCGAGCTCTTCCAGTTGAAGACGTGCGTCGTCTACCTCTGGGTGGAGTCTAGCAACAGGTGCCGAAAGATCGTTGCCCATCCATTCACCACTAAGCACCGGCTCATAGGCGGGGACAATTGGCGGCCCCGCCACGTTGCTGGCGCCGATTTTACGGTCGAACGCAAGGTAGGCGTCTGCCGTTGATACATGAAGTTGAGGGGCCGCCACCAAGAACCATGTGCTAGGCAAAGGTTCAAGCGATTCGACCCGAGCGCCGCTACCAGTGCCGAGCGCGGTACCACCAGAAAGAAAGAACGGCACGTCCGCTCCTATATGCTCAGCGATCCGTTGAAAGGTGCCTGATTCTTGAAGTCTTGATCCATCGAGTTGCCAAAGTCTTGCGCACGCTGACATTGCGGCCACCGCATCGCTGCTACCACCACCGAGACCAGCACCCAGCGGGATTCGCTTGACCAGCTGCATGATCAGCGGGCGAGGTTCGACACCTTGATCATGTGCCTCAACAGCCATGGCGGACACCGCCTCGGTCACTGTGTTGCTCAGAGGCAAGTCAGCACCATCAACGCGAAGCTGCAGGAGTTTCTTGGCGGGCTGGTTTTTCGAATCCGCGAGACGCGAATACAGGATGTCAGACAAGCTCAGCGTTTGAAGAACAGTGGCGACAGAATGATAGCCATCGTCAGCACGCCGCCCTACTCGCAACGCCAGGTTAACTTTTGCTGAGGCGCGCAAACGAATCATTGACTTAGCCCGCGGCGCAACAACCCACCCTTAGCCTGCAGGAGGCTGAGCGGTGCGTCGACAGCACCAGAAACTGGATAGACGTCAAAATAGGTTTTGTCGAGCCCTTTGGGATTCGCCTGCCACGCCGCAGCCAAGCGAAGTTCCAAGGTGATGTCTTCGGTTGGAACTTCCACCCGCATCCGTAAAGGTACCGGAGGTCCTACCTCGGACCAGGCCTCGTATTCGATTTCAATCAGCCCGGACGCAGTCCTTACAAGAACACGTTCGAAACGCCCAGAGACCGGATGCAACCAAGCACTCGTTTCAGACAAAGTAACCCGGATTCGCTGGACTGTCTCGTCCCACTGGGCCGACAGGTGGTCACCGCTGCCAATATCGACCCCGTAACCCATGAGCACTGCAACGACCGCCGCAGGGGACAGGTTAATACCGAGAGCTCGGCCAAATTCCCCCGGATGGCTTGGTCCTTTATATAAGCGGTTCTCATCGGACGCCCAAAACCCAACCTCGCTCTCTCCAGCAACTAGATATGCTTCGGTGCTTCCAGTGGGAGCCAGTACCTGGATATCAAGAAAACGGTCGCGTAAAAGGTAAATTTGCGTGTTCATCGTTTGGCTACCAACGCCCTGACTCGAACGGATCTGATACGAGCCCACCATGCCAAGCAGATTGTTCCATCGACTGTGGGCTTCAAGAACAAACGATTGCGGATCCTGGCGCGCTCGGTCGGCAACATCTGAATAGGTCTCCAGAGAAGGGCCAACACGAGTGCAGCCTGACAGGAGTAGTGCTGACACCAAGAATGACGTTGTCCGTCGTGGCCAGCGCAACTTGGCTATTTGATTTTTCGGGCCATTAGGCATGGAACATGGAACCTAACCAACTACGTGAGTTGTTGTGAGCGGGGAGCTTCTATTCGTACCTACCACGAGAAAGACTACTGCACACCAAAAAGTTCGCACGATCAAAGCGCACGAAGAGAACGAGCGGCGTCCGGGAGAACTCCGAGGGACGGCACCACCCTGTTAGTATCAAGGTTGTCGTAGATTGCCTTGTAAACAGGACTCACCAAATGGGCGAGAAGATATGAGTATTAATGATTCACTGGCCGGGGAAGCGATGGCCCGTTCTTTGGCCGAGGTGGATCCTGAAATCCACGGAGCCGTTCACCAGGAAACCGAGAAGCAAGCCACCAAGCTGGTACTAATCGCAAGCGAAAACTACGCTTCCGAAGCGGTCCTTTCAACCTGCTCTTCGGTGATGTCGAACAAATACGCGGAAGGTTATCCTGGCCGCCGCTACTATGGCGGCTGTGAATTCGTTGACGAAGCCGAGACCCTTGCCATAGAGCGTGCCAAAGAACTGTTCGGCGCCGAACACGCCAACGTCCAGCCACACTCTGGGACGCAGGCGAATATGGGCGTTTACTTCTCTGCCATTGAACCCGGTGACACCATTCTTGGAATGGAGTTGCCACATGGTGGCCATCTATCGCACGGGCACAAGCTAAATTTTTCGGGTCATCTCTACAACGTCGTTTCATACGGAGTTAACCGCGACACT
>JAYYTT010000030.1:0-3872 GCA_036344375.1 Acidobacteriota bacterium
TCTTGGCCGTCTTCTTCTTCGCCGTCTTTTTCTTGGCCGTCTTCTTCTTCGCCGTCTTCTTCTTTACCGTCTTTTTCTTTACCGTCTTCTTCTTCGCCGTCTTCTTCTTCGCCGTCTTCTTCTTCGCCGTCTTCGGAGCAGCCGGAACTTCGGCGGACAAGGTCTTGTCCGGCTGCCCAGACTCCTCGACGGTAGCGATGTCAGGTTGCTCCAGCTTTGGTTTTTCCTGCGGCGGATCGGGTCCCTCAATTTGTACGAGGTGTGCAATGGCTCGTACCGTGCCACGGACAGCCGGATTGTCAGGCCGCTCAACAACCTGGCCGATACGACGAAGCCCGAGTGTACGCAGAGCCTCCCGCTGTCTTAGCGTCTGGCCGATGCGGCTACGAACCTGGCGGATTCGCAAAACAGATGCGTTCTTTACCACTCTCTCTCGTCCCCCGTCCTCTAGCCGTTAATGTCGCTGTAGCTCTGGTACGGCTCAACGCTGTCGGGGTTGAGTCCGCGCATCTTGGCGATCATCTCTCCATCGCGAAGCTGGCCAAGCGCTTCGAACGTCGCTTTCAGCATGTTGTGCGGGTTATGGGAGCCCAGACACTTCGTCAGGATGTCCTGGTAACCGGCGAGTTCAACCACAGCCCGAATAGCAGCACCCGCAATAACCCCAGTACCGGGAGAAGCAGGCTTGAGCAGAACGCTGCCCGCCCCGAATTTCCCGACAACACGGTGCGGAATCGTTGTCCCCATCATCGGAAACTTGCGCAAATCCTTATGCGCCACCTGGACAGCCTTGCGGATGGCCAGGGGTACTTCTTTTGCTTTACCAAGCCCGTAACCAGCATGGCCATGCCTGTCACCGACAACCACTAGCGCATTAAAGCCGAGGTTCTTTCCACCTTTGACAACCTTGGTAACACGGTTAATGGCAACAACAGTGTCCTGAAGCTCGTGCTCCAGCGAATTTGGATCAATTCGATCAATATGGCTCATGGTCAGACCTTCCTGGCTAAAACTCGAGACCAACTTCGCGTGCAGCATCAGCGACAGCGCGGACGCGGCCATGATACGCATAACCACCACGGTCAAATACAATCTTGACAATACCCGCAGCCTTGGCGCGCTCGCCAAGCATTTTGCCCGCTGCGGAGGCAGCTGGGACCGTGGCTCCGTACCTAAAACTCTGCTCCCTAAATGAGGCCTCCTGGGTCGAGACTGATACCAAAGTCTTGCCCTCGACATCGTCTATCAGTTGCAAGTGCAAATGGCGGACGGAACGAAATACCGTGAGACGAGGCCTCTCCGCAGTACCACGCACGCGACGACGAATTCGCTGCCGCACGCCAGCACGTCGGATTTCTTTCTTCTTACGCCGTTGTTTCAACATGTCCCTTCAAGCCCCCAACGCACTGACACCAGCCTTGCCGACTTTCTTGCGTACAATCTCATCGGCGTAACGAATTCCCTTGCCTTTGTAGGCATCAGGGGGCCGGAAACGTCTTATCTGCGCCGCAATCTCACCCACTTGCTGCTTGTCAATGCCCTTGACGAAAATCTTCGTTCGATCCTCAACGTTGATTTCGATCCCGTCCGGCACTGGAAAGTTCACCGGGTGTGAGAATCCGAGTTGCAAGACGAGGGTTTTGCCTTCCATCTTGGCCCGGTAACCAATTCCTTCAATTAGAAGGTCACGATGAAAGCCCTCATGGACACCTTGCACGGCGTTGGCTGCAAGTGCACGGGCCAGGCCATGATATGCGCGGGTTTGCTTCTCGTTGTTGGCACGCTCGAAACGCACGCCACGGTCTTCTTCGATCATAGTGATCCCCGGGGGCACCGGGCTATCCAGTTCACCCTTCGGGCCGCTAATTTTCAGCGCATCGCCCTTCTGCTGGACGGAAACCCCTTCCGGCAAAGTAATTGGCATTAATCCGATTCTTGACATAACTACCAGACTCTACAAATGACTTCGCCGCCGACGCCAAGTTCGCGACAACGACGATCGGTTAACACACCTTGTGATGTTGAAACGATTGCCACTCCCAGACCATTGAGCACAACTGGCACGTCTTCCTTGCCACAGTAGACTCGACACCCAGGTTTACTGACTCGTTCAAGGCGACGAATCACTGGCTTTCGACCCTCCACATACTTCAAAGACAATTCGATGTTGCTAGCGTTCTCACCTTCTCTGAGTTCAATTTTCCCGACAAACCCCTCTTCACTAAGAATACGAGCGATTTCCTTCTTGAGCCCCGAAGAGGGAATGACAACGGAGTCATGATTCGCGTTCAATCCGTTACGGATCCGGGTAAGCATGTCGGCAATAGGGTCAGTCATCATCGTTCTATTTCCTACCAGCTCGCCTTACGGACACCTGGGATCTCACCGCGCAGAGCGCGCTCCCGGAAACAAATCCGGCACATCTGGAAGCGCCGTAAATACCCACGGACGCGCCCACAGGTACGACACCGGTTAATTTTGCGGGACTTAAACTTCGGCTTACGCTTAGCCTTTGCTATCCATGCAGTGGTTGCCACGTTCTATCCCTGTTGCTGTTGTTGGAAGGGAATCCCGAAACTCCGGAGAAGAGCACGTGCCGGCTCGTCGCTTTCTGCAGTTGTGCAGATCGTGACGTTCATTCCCCGGACACGGTCAACCTGAGTGTAATCAACCTCGGGGAAAATCAACTGGTCTTTAAGGCCTATCGTATAATTGCCACGGCCGTCGAATGCATCACGAGACACCCCTCGAAAGTCACGCACCCGAGGCAGAACGATAGAAATCAGTCGGTCAAGAAACTCGAACATACGTTCGCCACGCAAGGTTACCTTAGCACCGATAGGCATACCTTCGCGCAATCGAAACGAAGCCACCGACTTTCGTGCCCTGCGAATACTAGGCTTCTGGCCAGTAATCGCCGCGAGTTCGTCTACGGCTCGATCGAGTTCCTTTATGTCCTGTGTGGCGCGGCCTACACCCACGTTGACGACGATCTTCAACAACTTGGGGACCGCCATCGGGTTTGACAGACCAAGTTCCTCTTGGAGTTGGCCTTGAAGATCATCCCTGTACCGTTCTTTTAGCCGAGCAACCATAATCAAACCTTATCCAGTGTTGCCCCCGACTTGGAAGCTACGCGAACCCTACTCCCGTCCTGTAGAGTCTTGCGCCTAACGCGCGAGGGAGCGTTTGTCTCAGGGCATACGATCGCCACGTTGCTGATGTGCAACGCCCGTTCACTCTCAACAAGTCCACCCTTGACATTCTTCTGAGGGTTCGATTTCACAGATTTCTTTACCATATTGACTCCCTCGACAAGAACCTTCTCTTCCCTTGGAAGCACCATCATGACGCGGCCTGTCTTGCCCCGGTCTTTCCCACTTATGACGTAGACCTGGTCGTTCTTACGGATATTGATTCGGCGGGACATGACTACAGCACCTCCGGAGCCAGCGACACAATTCGCATGAATTGGCGTTCCCGAAGTTCACGTGCCACCGGACCGAAAACACGGGTGCCTATCGGCTCGTTGCTGTCGTTAATCAACACCGCTGCATTGTTATCGAATCGAATGTACGAGCCATCGCCACGTTTTGTCTCTTTGGCAGTGCGCACGATCACGGCACGCACAACCTCCCCCTTCTTGACAGTCCCCCGTGGCACTGCTTCTTTCACGGAAGCTGAGATGATGTCACCAATACCAGCCGTCCTTCCAACGCCGGAGCCTCCGATAGGAGTAATGCAGGCAATCTTGCGTGCCCCCGAATTATCTGCGACTTCTAATATTGTTTGCATACGAATCATGATGAATTCCTCGGTAGCGGACAGCTACGCGCGCGGAGCACGCTCCATAACTTCCGCCACACGCCATC
>JAYYTT010000031.1:0-3431 GCA_036344375.1 Acidobacteriota bacterium
GGGAAAAACGAGCTCTGGTCCTTAATCAATCAGTCCATCGCTCAAACTCAGTAGCACTCAACCACTCACCTGCCGGGTGAGAGTTTAGAAAGAATATGAGCAACGAATCTGCAATCTTGGTACCGCCGGCAACGAGCCGGATATGGGAACTGGGAGAGTTACGGGGATCCAGCGTTAATTTTCTGCGCAGCATTGCCGAGAAACTCGAAATCAATGCCTCCAGCGAGACACGCAAGTCTGATCTGGTCTATCAGATCCTGCAAACGCAGATGGAACAATCAGATTCACTAAACACCGAGGGGCTTCTTGAGATTCTTCCCGAAGGCTTTGGCTTCCTGCGAAACGCCTCAGCAAACTATCTCCCAGAGCACAGCAACGTGTACATCTCCCCCTCACAGATCCGAAGATTCGACCTGAAAACCGGTGACACTCTGGCCGGGAAGATCCGACCACCTAAAGGTGGCGAACGTTACTTCGCCATGATCAAGATCGAATTCATCAATCAAGAAATGCCTGAGGACATAGAGCGCAAGGCATTTTATGAGAGTTTCACACCACTGCACCCCGAGGAGCGCTTCGAACTTGAAACTCACGGAGGTGAACTCTCGGCTCGTATACTGGACATGCTGTGCCCCCTGGGGAAGGGACAACGCGCCCTAATTGTTTCACCACCTCGCGCAGGCAAGACGGTATTACTACAGTCTCTGGCGCACTCCATTAAAAGCAGTCATCCCGAAATCGATCTAATCGTTTTGTTAATTGGAGAACGCCCGGAAGAAGTCACGGAGATGCAGCGATCAGTTGATGGTGAGGTAATCGGCGCTACCTTTGACGAACCCGCTGAGTTGCACACACAGATTGCTGAACTGGTGCAGGAAAAAGCAAAGCGGCTGGTAGAAAAGGGGAACGACGTAGTAATACTGCTTGATTCAATCACCCGCCTGGCACGCGCCTACAACACCACCTGCCCGCAATCGGGGAAAGTATTGTCCGGTGGAGTCGATGCCAAAGCCCTCCACAAGCCGAAGCGCTTCTTCGGCGCTGCACGTAACATTGAAGACGGTGGCAGCCTAACTATCATCGCTACTGCGCTAATCGAGACTGGCTCTCGGATGGACGATGTCATCTTTGAGGAATTCAAAGGCACCGGGAACTCTGAGGTCATACTCAGCCGTATGCTCGCCGAACGGCGTATATGGCCGGCCATCGACATCAACCGATCGGGCACCCGCAAAGAAGAATTGCTGTTCTCATCGGAAAAACTGAATAAAATCTGGGTATTGCGTAAGGTGTTACAACCGCTCGGTCCGGCTGAAGCTATGCAGCTTCTAATCGACAAGGTTGGCAAAGTCGACAACAACGACGAATTTCTTGCCGCAATGAACACCTCGGAGTAATTAAAAAGGAGTCCAAAATGAAACCTGACATCCATCCGGAATACCATGACGTTATGGTTGTATGCGCTTGTGGGAACTCATTCCAAACACGCTCGACGAAATCTGATTTGCGACTCGAAGTCTGCAACGAATGTCACCCCTTCTTCACAGGCAAACAGCGTCTGCTCGACTCAGCCGGCCGCGTTGAGAAGTTCCAACGAAAGTATGAAGGCTTCTACGCACAACAGGACACGATCAAAGCGGAATTGGAAGCCAAGGCAGCCAAAAAAGATGCCGCGTTAGCTGCCGCCGCCCTCAAAGCCGAAGAGGAGGAGGCCCGCGCCGCCGCAATAGCTGCAACCGCTGCGGAAGCGGCTGACGATGATGATGTTCCCGCCGACACGGCTGCGGCGGAGGCCAAGAACGAGAACCCCGAGGAAGAAACCATCAACTAACCAGTCGGAGACGTACCCCTAGGGGCCTGTCCCCCTCCTGGAATAGCGCTCCGGAGCTTCCCATGAACGCCACCGTCATCTCGCGGCTCGAAGATATCACGGCCAAATTCGCCGAGCTGAACGAAGAGATCGCCAAACCTGAGGTTATCCAGGACGCTATCCTTTATCGCAGGCTCACCAAGCATCACGCCGATTTGCGCCAGGTTGTCGAAGCCTACCAAGGCCTTCAAGAGGTCGATAGAGAAATAGCCGGCGCCAAAGACCTGCTCAATGAGCCTGACCCTGAGATGCAGGCAATGGCTGAGAAAGAGCTCGCCACTCTAGAGGGGCAAAAGGAGGGCCTGGAGGGACAGCTCATGAGGCTTCTGTTGCCTAAGGACCCAAATGACGAACGCAATGTCGTGCTGGAAGTACGTGCGGGCACAGGAGGGGAAGAAGCTGCACTTTTCGCGGCCGAGATTTTCCGAATGTACCAACGCTTCGTCGAAGGCAAGCGTTGGAAGGTTGAAATCCTCGACGAAAGTTTCACGGGAACCGGTGGACTTAAAGAGGTCAACGCTCTCATAGAAGGGACCGGGGCCTACAGCCAGCTCAAGTATGAGAGCGGCGTCCACCGCGTGCAGCGTGTTCCAGAAACGGAGACTTCGGGGCGTATCCACACTTCTGCGATTACTGTCGCCGTGTTGCCAGAAGCGGAAGACGTGGAGATCCAGGTAGAAGAGAGTGACTTGCGCATCGACACGTTCTGCGCCTCAGGTCCCGGTGGCCAGGGGGTCAACACAACCTATTCGGCGGTACGCCTAATTCACGAGCCTACGGGCCTGATGGTGCAGTGTCAGGACGAGCGTTCATGGCACAAGAATAAGTCGAAGGCTCTGCGTGTTCTCAAAGCACGCCTCTACGACTTGAAGCTTCAAGAGCAACACGAGGCCATCGCGGAAGAGCGCCGCGGGATGGTGGGATCTGGAGACCGTTCGGAGAAAATTCGCACCTACAACTTTCCTCAAAGTCGTGTCACCGACCACCGCATTAACTTCACCAGTCACCAAATCGACTCCATCCTGAGCGGCAACATCCAGGCTCTCGTTGACGAACTCGCCTCACATTATGAGACGGAGCGGCTTAAGCAAGAGCTTTCGGCTGAAGCTGTCTGAGGCCAACCGTGCCCAACTACGTGAGCAAAGACTCTGCGACCGTAGGTTCCGCGCTACATGAAGCCGAACAAAGCCTGGAATCTGCTGGTGTCGAAGGAGCTCGGCTCGAAGCCACTCTACTTCTCGGTCATGTCCTTGGTTACTCGCGTGCCCAGCTGTTGGCGACACTATTAGATCCCTTGACAGAAGATCAGGCTTCCCGCTTCTTTGAACTCACTACCCGCCGTGCCAACCGCGAACCTCTTCAGTACCTCCGAGGCCGTGCCCCGTTTCTCGACTTTGAACTCGAGGTGCACCCCGGGGTATTTATCCCTCGCCCAGAAACCGAGCAGGTTGTTGAGCACACACTTAAAGTCTGGGACCCCACGGCGGGCTGGGCAATCGACGTCGGCACAGGAAGCGGCGCGATTGCTATCGGCCTAGCACGACGGAATCCCAGGGGCCGT
>JAYYTT010000032.1:0-2885 GCA_036344375.1 Acidobacteriota bacterium
GGTGGTCCGGATGTGTGGGTCAAGCGCGACGATTGCACAGGTTTGGGGATGGGTGGCAACAAGGCGCGTCAGCTGGAGTTCTACTTTGGAGACGCGCTGGCCCAGGGTGCCGACACCGTGCTGATTACCGGTGCCGTGCAATCGAACTACGTCCGAGCCACTGCCGCTGCGGCTGCCAAGCTTGGCATGGGATGCGAAATTCAGCTTGAAGAGCGTGTCAAAGGCATGGATGAGATGTATCGGCGTTCCGGGAACGTTCTTCTGGATCAACTCTTTGGCGCCCGATTGCATAGTTACCCTGAGGGGGAGGACGAGACCGGTGCCGATGCCGAGCTTGATGCAATAGCCGAGCGTCTGCGTGGCCAGGGAAGGAGCCCCTACGTTATTTACCTATCCGAGGGGCACCGGCCACTTGGTGCCCTTGGATACGTTGAGGCTGCCAGGGAGATTCTTGAGCAGGCAGCCATTCTTGGTGCCGATTTCGACGGCATCGTCGTTCCTAGTGGCAGTGGCGCAACCCACGCGGGATTACTGGTTGGATTGCGCGCCGCCGGATCTGAGGTGCCAGTCCACGGTATCTCGGTGCGTCGCGATGCTAAGAGACAGGCGGAGCGAATTCTCCGCACCGCGCGCACCACTGGAGAGGAGCTCCTTGGTGTGGCTGACTTGGTGGATAAGACTGACGTCGTCGTACATGACGACTGGTTGGCACCAGGCTATGGGCATCCCTCCGAGGACACGTTGGAAGCGATAAGGATCGCGGCACAGCGTGAAGGTCTTCTCTTGGACCCGGTGTATTCTGGCAAGGCTTTTGCGGGCCTTGTTGGTCTCGTGCGTCGGGGTGACTTGAGGTCTCACGCCACCGTCCTGTTTATCCATACAGGTGGCACACCAGCACTGTTTGGGTACGCCAATCTTCTTGGCGGCATCTAAAAGCAATAGGTTTGCGCCCGGAATATCTTTGGGGCAATATAGTTATTGAGTCTCAGTCTCAATTAGATTAAAGGAACACCAATAGTGCGAAGAATTCAGATTGTCGGCACACCAGTTATTTCTTTACCCCTTGTCTTCATGGCTGCCTCAGTGCTTGCGGCAGCCCAAGTGGGTACGAACAACACTGTGCTGAACGCAAACTTGGCCAGTGCAGACGAGTTGCAGACGGTTCCGCATATCGATGCAACCATAGTGCAAGCCATTATTTCCGGACGGCCATACTTGGTCGCCACGGCTTTCGACGCGACGTTGCGTGCTACTTCATTGTCCGACCAACAACGCGCCGAAGTCCGAGTAAAGTTATTTGTCCCGATTAACCTCAACACCGCCACCGAAGAAGAGATGATGTTGGTGCCAGGTGTCGGCAGGCGTATGGCGCACGAGTTCGATGAGTACCGCCCCTGGGAAGGGGGCATTGTCCGTTTTCGGCGAGAAATTGGTAAATACGTCGATGACGACGAGGTTGCACGACTTGAGCAGTACGTCTTCGTACCGATGGATCTAAACACGTCGTCTGGCGAGGACTTCCTCACCATTCCAGGTGTCGGCAGCCGTATGGTGCACGAGTTCGAGGAGTATCGGCCTTACGTCAACATGGCGCAGTTCGAGCGTGAGATTGGCAAGTACGTCGACGATGATGAGGTCGCACGGCTTGCCCGCTACGTTTATGTCGGGCAGTAGTTGATATCGAAAGCTAACCTGGCGGAGCATTTTTCAAGTGGAATGTTGCGCCGCCTGATCCTTGCCATCCTTCTTCTCGGCATACTCGGAGTGCTGGCCGAGCTCTATCTAATAGAGCACAACGAAGACTGGTGGCAGCTAGTGCCGATATGTCTACTGGTGGTTGGTCTGTTGGTCGTCGCCTGGTCAATGGTCAGGCCAGGAGCAGCGAGCTTGCGTAGTCTGCAAATTTTAATGGCTCTATATGTCATCGCAGGTATCGTCGGCATTTATCAGCACTACACCGGCAACGCTGAATTTGAACTGGAGATGTACCCGACCCGCACTGGGTTCGAGCTCTTCTGGGAATCTCTTAAAGGGGCGACGCCAGCCCTGGCGCCCGGGACTATGACACTGTTCGGTTTGCTGGGTCTGGCCTCAATCTTTCGTCATCCGAAGTTGGTGTCAGAGAAAGTGCCGATGAAGTAGTCTGGCTCGCGATGACCCCAGATCCAGAGCCGCCGAGCCTCACCCCGGTCGACCAGACGGAGCGCATCAATTCGCTCGACGTACTGCGTGGTTTCGCCTTGCTCGGCATCCTGGTGATGAACATCCAGGCATTCTCGATGGTCGGCGCGGCGTACATGAACCCGACTGCCTATGGCGATCTTACCGGTGCCAACTACTGGGTCTGGTACGTTAGTCACCTGTTTTTCGATCAAAAATTCATGACTCTGTTCTCGGCGCTGTTCGGTGCCGGCATTGTACTGATGTGGCGACGCGCCAAAGCAAAGGGTCGTCCGGCGACGGGGTTTCACTACCGGCGCTCCTTATGGCTCATGGTGCTCGGCTTTGTTCATGCCTACGGACTGTGGGCGAACGATATTCTGTTTGTCTACAGCCTCTGTGGCCTGTGGGTATTCTGGCTCAAGCATCGTTCACCTAAGGCGCTGGTAATAATCGGGGCGATCGTCTTGATGGTCCCCCTGATACTAATGATGACAGCTGGGTTATCGGCGCCATGGTGGTCTCAAGAGGACGTTGAGCAAATGATGGTTGGTTGGCAGCCAACGCCGGAACAAATTGCCGAAGAGGTTGCTAACTACCAGGGGGGCTGGTCCGATCAGAGGCGAAGCCGAGTGAAGGCCGCCGTCGGGATGCATACGGAGACGTTCATTTTTTTTATTTTCTGGCGTGTCAGCGGCCTCATGATCATCGGCATGGCTCTGTTC
>JAYYTT010000033.1:0-4626 GCA_036344375.1 Acidobacteriota bacterium
AGAAGGAGTTGGGTTGTTGGTTGCGGCAATTGGAGCAGGCATTGTAATTGCGGGATATTTGTTTCCTCGTGGCAGAGAAACGTCTTAATTCGACATTGTGTTCAATTCAGTAACGGTAGAGTAGGCGGGTGAGTGACCCGCAGCCCCCTACCCTGTTCGAGACTACCCCTGGATCTTCACGCGGAGATGTTGCTGCGACCCCCTCTTTTCTCGCGGAATTGAACCCGCAGCAACTTGAGGCAGTGACCTACAGAGGCGGTCATTGTTTGGTCCTTGCCGGCGCTGGTTCTGGTAAGACTCGCGTTCTAACCCATCGCATCGCCTGGCTCGTCGCAGAACGGAACATTGACCCGGGCAAAATCTGCGCCGTTACATTCACCAACAAAGCGGCCGGGGAAATGCGGAGTCGTGTCCGTCGCTTGCTTGGCTCAGAGAAGAGTGAAGTCTGGTTGTCGACGTTTCACGCGATGGGTTTGCGGTTGCTGCGCGAGTGGACGGAGGGGGCTTTTTCGAGTGTCATTGGTGCCTCCAGTTCGCCGCTACGAGACCCTGTTAAGGCAGAAGGGAAAGGCGATGCTTGGCTGCCCCCAAACGATTTTGCGGTCTATAACCACGACGCATCGTTAGCCGTCTGGAAACAATGCCAATCTGTTCTGCGCATCAGCACCCGTGACCACAACCCACGTCGTATGTTCGGTCGTTGTAGTCGCGCTGTCAGCCGCCTCGAGGACCCGGCGTCCTGGGACTCAACCAACCAGGACTATGATCGAAGGATCGCCGGCCGGGTATGGAAACAATACCGTGTGGCGATGCGTGCAGCTGGGGCCGTGGATTTCGATGACCTGCTCGTCCTGCCGTTAAGCCTAATGGCGCAGCATCCACCGCTTCGTGCCCACACTGCTGGCCGTTTCCAGCAACTGCTAATCGATGAATACCAGGACACAAATCGTATCCAATACAGGCTGATTCAGGCATTGCTTGGCAACGACAGCGAATTGATGGTGGTTGGTGACGAAGACCAGTGCATCTACCGCTGGCGCGGCGCCGATCTCAATAATGTGCTCGACTTCCAGAACGATTTCCCCGGGGCCACCGTCGTGCGACTCGAACAAAACTACCGCTCAACCCAACCGATCTTGGCGGCGGCTGGCTCATTGGTTGCCAACAACCGCCAACGGCTCGGTAAGAACTTGTGGACGGAGAGTGAGGGCGGTGAATCTCCAACCTTCGTTCAGTGCGCTACCGATCGCGAGGAAGCCCAGTGGATCGCCCGCAGAATCGGCGAAATGCATTCCGTCAACCTGTCCGATATTGCCATTCTTTACCGTACCCATGCGCAATCACGACAGATCGAAGAGGCTTTCATAGGCAAACGGATTCCCCACCGGGTTGTCGGCGGGCAGCGTTTCTTCGCGCGGCGGGAAGTGCGAGATATGCTTGCCTACTTGCAGCTTCTGGTTCGTGACGACGACGTGGCGTTGCGCCGGGCTATCGCCACACCTTCGCGGGGCATCGGCCCGAAAACGCTAGCAGCACTGGGCAGAGTTACGGCCGGGAGTTCGGCGGCAGCGGCTCTTCGCCAACTAGCCAGCAGCTTGGAACCTGAACACTCTTTCAGGGAAGCTGGTTTCTCTCCTGCCATAGCTGAACGGCTGCTCGCTTTCGGTCGTCTCCTTTCTTCTCTGCGCGACGTGGCAGGCAAGAGCCCAGTGGCCGAACTTGTCCGTATAACCATAAAGAAAAGTGGCTACACAACCGTCTTGGAGCGAGAAGAGAACACTGATGATCGCCTCGGCAACTTGGGTGAACTGGTAGCAGCTGCCGAGGAGATAGCTTCAGAAGCAATAGAAGTCGCCGCAACCAATGAGGCCGATACCGCCAAGTGTGTCGTCGATGAGGTTAACGCTAATGGCGGCGCACCTGAGCAATTTGATGAATTGCGCTCGTTTCTCGACCGTCTCGCCCTCCTCGCTGATGCCGATACGGACCGGAACGACGTCGATGGTGTGCGACTAATGACTTTACACGCCGCGAAGGGCCTAGAGTTTAGTGTTGTGTTCCTAGCCGGTATGGAGGAGGAACTATTTCCCCATGCGACATCTATCGCTGACGGTGGTGTCGAGGAGGAGCGCCGGCTCTGCTACGTCGGTATGACGCGGGCCCGCCAGCGGTTGTTCCTGAGCGCCGCCCGAAGCCGCCGCATTAATGGTCGTGAACGCTGGTTGGAACCCTCCCGCTTCATCAGCGAGATCGACCCAAGACTCATTGTTGTGCGCGATTACCTCAATCCTCGCGTGGCGGGCTCTAAACACTACGTTTCGAACTCGTTCAGTAGCTTAGGAGGCCGAACCAACAAACGGCAACGATCGAAAGATTCCAAGTATGCTCAGCGAACGGTAAAGGGTTCTTCGCGCCATTCCTCAAAGAAAGCGGCAGCAGTCAAATTCACCGGCCCCACGCGACCAGCAATAGCCAATGATCTGGTTGAGGGCAGTGCCGTTGTCCATCCGACTTTTGGGCCCGGGAAAATCACTGCTGCGAGCGGTACAGGTGAAAAGCTCAAGCTGACAGTTCGTTTCAGGAAAGCCGGCATCAAGACTGTTATCGCAAAATTCGCCAAGTTTAAAGTCCCGGATTAGGGCTGCAACACGCTGGGGCCTCGAAAGGCTTAGTCTTGTCGCTTGGTTGCAGCGGTCCAGCTATGTAGCCGTCTCACGGAGCCGTGCCACTGATACAACGCGGTCACCCTCCCCTAGGCTGATAACTTTGACGCCCTGCGTGTTGCGGCTCTGTACCTTGATGCCATTTGCACTGGTTCGAATAAGCTTGCCTGCGGATGTGATAACCATCACCTCTCCGTCCTCGGCGACAAGCTTTTGCCCAACCACAGGGCCGTTCCGAGGGCTAGTCTTAATGTCAATGAGACCCTTGCCACCACGGTTTTGTGCGCGGTACTTGCTTACGTCTGTGCGCTTGCCGTAACCATTTTCAGTAACGGTGAGCATGGCACCTGCCTCCCCAACGATGTCGACTCCCACTACCACGTCGCCCTCGGCAAGGCGGATGCCTTTGACACCCCTTGTGTTACGGCCCATTGCCCGACACTGCTTCTCGGGAAACCGGATCGATTTGCCCAAGTAAGTCCCCAAGAAAATATTCTGGTTTCCGTCGGTGAGCTTCACCGACAGCAGTCGGTCACCTTCTTGGATCTTGATCGCAATGATACCTGCGATCGTTGGGCGGGAGAAATCCATGAGCGATGTCTTCTTTACGAGGCCTTGTTCGGTAGAAAACACGAGGAATTGCTTGTCATTGAACTCACTGACCGGCAGGATGGCCGCCACCTTTTCCTCGCGGTCGAGACGCTCTAACAGATTGGCAATAGCCTTGCCGCGCGACGCCGGTCCCGCCTGTGGCACCTGGTAGACCTTGAGCCAATAGGCCTTCCCTTGTTCTGTGAAAACCATAATGTAGGAGTGGGTTGATGCGGTGAACAGATGCTCGACGAAGTCGCCTTCCTTAGTGACAGCCCCAAGGCGGCCCTTGCCACCGCGACGCTGCTGGCGGTATAGGCTAAGCGGCGTTCGCTTGACGTAACCGATGTGGCTGCACGTCACCACCATGTCTTCCTCGGCTATAAGGTCTTCGGCTGTAAAGTCGATCGCCTCGGCTACAATCTCTGTCCGACGCTCGTCGGCATATGTGTCCTTGATATCCACCAGTTCGTCGACAATCAGACCCGAAAGCTTCTCGTCGGAGGCAAGAATCGCTTCGAGTTCCTCGATCAATGCCCTTACTTCCTTGAGTTCAGCCGCTATTTTGCCGCGCTCCAAGGCCGTGAGTCGCTGTAAACGCATGTCGAGAACAGCCTGGGCCTGGATAGCGCTCATTTTGAAACGCTTAATCATCTGGGCCTTGGCAGTTGCCGGGTCTTTTGAGCCGCGGATGAGCTTGATAACTGCATCGAGGTTGTCGAGTGCAATCTCCAAACCTTCCAAAATGTGAGCTCGCGCTTCGGCTTTGTTGAGCTCAAACAATGTGCGGCGTGTAACCACCTCGCGGCGGTGTTTAATGAACGCCCCTAGAAGCTTCTTCAGCGTGCAAACCTTGGGGGTGCCTTCTTCAATCGCCACCATATTGATTCCGAACGACGTCTCCATCTGGGTCTGCTTGTAGAGATTGTTTAGGACGACATCAGGTTCCTCGCCGCTTTTTAGCTCGATAACTACGCGTACACCCTCGCGGCTCGACTCATCACGAATGTCACGCACACCTTCGAGTTTCTTGCTCCTGACCAGATTGGCTATCTGTTCGATAAGCCTGGCTTTGTTGACCTGGTAGGGGACCTCGGTGATGACGACGCAGTCGCCTCTCCGTTTCCTACGTTCGATACTGGCTCGAGCACGGACCCGTATAATCCCCCGCCCGGTTTTGTACCCGGCGTTGATGTTGTTGGCCCCGTAGATGATTCCCCCTGTTGGGAAATCTGGCCCGGAAATATGCTCCATCAGCCTGCTGGTGTCGACGTTCGGGTCGTTTATTAGCTCGATTGCTGCGTCACATACCTCCCCGAGATTGTGTGGTGGGATGTTCGTCGCCATACCTACGGCGATTCCAGAAGAGCCA
>JAYYTT010000034.1:0-3819 GCA_036344375.1 Acidobacteriota bacterium
CTCGAACTCCTCTCCTGCTCTTATAACGAACGTATCCCCTTCTTCGTTGAGCACGAAGATCTTGCCATCATATGCCCACGGAGACGCGGTGAAATTCCGCGCCTGAGGGTGGATACGGACCCTATACAACCGGTTACCAGTCTTGGGATCGTACATAGCGAAGATCCCCGTATCACCGAGAACGTACAGACCCCCTTTGTACAGGACTGGTGTGGGCAAGTAGGTACCACCGGCAACGCGGTTATACCAGGCGACAAACTCGCCCTCGTTCGCATCGTCAGAAGGCGTGATGTCCCCCGAGCCACCCGCGCGGATCGCAGCAATCGGCTTGTTCTGCTCACCGGCTGCGCCCGAGGTCACGTACAGCAGCCCATCCCTTGCAAACGGGCTCTGGATGGTCGTTTGAGAGAATCGAGACATTCGCCAGAGTTCGTCGCCATCGAGATCGTAACTGATGACCCAACCAGGGCCTAGGGTAACAATCTCGGTACGCACCTCATTCTCCCAGACGAACGGTGTGGACCATCCTGACTTTCTTCCCATGCCGCTGCCGAGCCCTCTGCGCGGGGTGTACCAAAGCTGCTTTCCGGTATTTTTGTCGTAGGCAGCGATGAAACTCTGCTCCTCGTTGTCGTTGAGAATAAACAACTTGCTACCGTGCAGCGCCGGAGACGAACCGGCGCCGAAGTCGAGATACACCTGGTGCGGAGACAACCGCTTTGCCCATAGCTGGTTACCATCGAAGTCAAAGGCGTAGAGTCCCTGGAAGGCTACGTAGACATAGATGGCCCGACCGTCAGTTACTGGCGTTTCGGACGTGTAGCTATTCTTTCGGTGACGTCCAACAGGCGGCCGACCTTCGTGAAAACGCGTCGCCCAAAGCAGGTTGCCGCTCTCCAGATCGTAGCTGAATAACCCGTATGACAGCTCGATCTCATTGGGCAACTCATTTTCGCGCGCCGTCACGCGCCGCTCTACCTCCCCGCCAGGGATATTGAGGGCTCGCAATTCGGCAACATAGTCGTTTGAAAAATCTACGCCAAGCGACGGCTGTTTCATTGGTGCCTCACTCATTGCCGAGGTCACGAAGACCTTGCCATCCCAAATAATCGGCGACGACCATCCCACGCCTGGTACCTCAGCGGCCCATTCAACGTTCTCCGTTGTCGACCAGGTGCTCGGAAGGTTGGGATTGTCACTCACAGGAATCGCTCCTGGGCCGCGAAACTGCGGCCAGTTATCGGGGAACGGAGAGCGACCCGGGCGAGACGCGGCCCCTGCTGTTACGGCGATAACAAAAGCGAGGCTGCAAACAACAGCGGTGCGGGAACAAGCGATGTTTCTCAGGACCATATCGTAACTCTAGCCGATGATGCGGGCCGCAGGAGCCCCTACTCCAACGCTGTGGCCAGCGGGTCCTCTCGGTAGACTTTAAAAAGACGTATCCTTAGGCGATATAAACGTTGCCAGTGAACTCCCAAATAACGCATCAACTGATGCGTGGCACGCTAGTGAGCCATATCAGGTGTTACTGACTAAGGACCGCCTAGACAAGCTAGGCCAAGACCCTGAAGCACTCGAAAGCCTCTATCGAGAGGCACAGCAACGGGGGCAAGACGACGCATTCAGGCAAGCCGTAACGCAATGCCTGGAAACGACCCCGGGGAATGTGCTGCTGCGCGCCTGGGCCTGCCGACTCGATCTCGATGTCCCTACAGATGCCGAATTGGAGTTCCAGTCTGCTGCGGACAGCCGTCGGCATTGGGCAACTGCTCTCAGCGCTAGCCTGGCGTGTGGAACCCTATTTGTCTTCTTTGCGCGCGGACAACCACCCGTACCAGTACCAGGTGAGGCGCACCCGCTGTTCTGGATAGGCTGCGGGCCCCTAGTCGCATCCAGTATTGTTGCGTTCCTCGCTGTGGGCTCGATGGACAAAACGCGGATGCGCTGGTACGGATCAGCAGCTGCATTCTTAGCCCTGGCGGTCACACTGAGCGCTCTGTACGCGTGGGACAAAACGGACCAGGATCAAGCGGCCGTGTTGATGGCCCTGCACCTTCCCTTCGTTGCATGGTCGGTTCTCGGTGTGAGTGTAATTTGGAACCGGGCCGACCAGTCCCAGCAGTTTTTCGCGTTCATCGTGGAGTCGATGGAGGCTCTCCTTGCCGGCGGCATCTGTCTAGGTACTGGGGTCATTTTTATTGGCTTAACCGCCGGAATCTTTGAGGTGCTAGGGGTGCAATTCCCTGAGGCATTGATTCTAACCATCGTGCCTTTTGGTCTCGGACTCATCCCCGTGTTGGCGGTAGCCGCCGTTTACGACCCGAGACGTGCTCCCACCCAACAGGAGCCAACCGGGCTTGCACGTATTCTTAGGATCATGACGTGGTTGTTGCTGCCACTGGCGCTGGGTGTTCTCACCATCTACATATTTTGGTTCATCCCCAACTACTTTTGGCGGGCGTTCGATGAGCGTGACATTCTAGTCATCTACAACGCGACGATTATCGCGATCCTGGCGTTGCTGGCAGCAGCAGTGTCGACAACAAACGCCAGCGGGCTTCAGGCGAACGCACGCTTTTTACGCCCGGCAATTCTCAGCCTGACAACTTTGGGGTTGTCACTAAACGTTTACGCGCTCGCAGCCATAGTCAGCAGGTTCCTTCAGTATGGCTTCACGCCCAACCGGCATGCGGTCCTCGGTTGGAACGTCGTGACACTGCTCATGTTGGCCCTTTTACTAAGCCGTGCTTGGCGGGTCAAAGATGAAAGCTGGATAGCAGTGTTCCGTGCGTCGATGGCGCAAGGGGTGCTGCTCGCCAGCGCCTGGGCAGCATGGGTCGTCTGGGGCATCCCGCTTCTCTAAGTCACTCTTGTGGTTAGACAGACGGGCCCGTTAGCAGAGAGCCTAAGACGAGTCTGGCGGCAACGTCTGAACAATGAAAGTGTCCGGTTCATCGCGCCGGAAATGTCCCACTAGCGAACGGAACAAGACAAAAGCGATGAGTAGCGGCATACCGATGATTACGACGTTGAGAAAAAAGATTGCACCGGTCAACAAAACCAGCGGCAGCAAGAAGATACTGGCGACACTGGCCTTAACAGCGAAACCAAGAAATCGAAACAAAACGTAAATAGACAGCAGCACGATCCAGGCTGCGAGGATGGCCAAGCCAAGTCCGAAGACGAGACCGATCAATACCATCAACTCGAACATCTCGTTTGCCTCTCAATTCTCTGTCAAGTGTAGGACCTGACTTGGAACAGTCAGCCTTCCCTGAAGGCAGCCAGTCAAGACTCTAGGGAAGCCGGCGTGATCCTTGCCTTTTACCCAACCTCAACCACTCTTCAACAAAAGTCTATATTGGAGATTGTAGCCTCTAACACAATTTATAAAGCCTTTTCGAAACTTTTTTGCCGCTTCTTAACAGGGTCTTTACGATCGTTGGTTATATTCGGCAACGAGTGCAGCTTTCGGGAAATTTTCGAACAAAGTAGCTGTCCCAACAAGGTCGAGTACTGAAAGGAATAAGCCGCCTTGAAAAAAGTCATACTTGGATTCTTGGCGCTAGTTTTGGTCGCTTGCGGGGGAGCCGAAAGGGTTTCGCGAACGCTCATTCAAAACAAAGGTTCTGACACGCTGGTGAACGTCGCTCAAGCTTGGGCGGAAGCTTATGCCCAAATCAATCCCAACGTCGCTGTCGCAGTAACAGGGGGCGGCTCAGGCACTGGGATCGCAGCACTCATTGGTGGCAGCGTTGACATCGCCAACTCAAGTCGTTCGATGAAGGAAGAAGAGTTCGAGATGGCGAACGGACG
>JAYYTT010000035.1:0-5605 GCA_036344375.1 Acidobacteriota bacterium
ACCTGATGAATCCTGCAACATTGCTTCATATGCCTCCGCAACGGTAATAAGCGCCCCCAACACTAGAAAAATCAAAACAGGGATAAGGCGAAGTCTCATCGTGCTCTTCTGCAACTCTCTGGAGACCGTTTCTTCCCGGAGGGACTCTGTCTCCTATTTTCGAAAAAAATAACAATAAACCACGAGATTTGACCGAAGGATGCCCTAGAATTCGCTGCGGATCCATTCTGAACGTTGACCTAGTTAGAAACTGCAATCGGGTAATGGGGCAAGCTCGTCAGGGAGAGAGATAGTGATGACCTTTAGAACACTTCTACGAGTAGCTGTATTTTCGGCTGTTGTTTTGTTCGTCACACCGATTGCCTATGGGCAATCGGATGTAATGACGGCGAAAGCAAGCTCGGAAATTCTCCACCTAATGCGTAAAGAAAAACTTGACCTCATACTTCCTGGGGCCATGCGTGACAACAACATTGACATGTGGATCCATGTCACGCGTCAAGGTGATCCGGACCCAATGGTCCAGCAGTTTGGCAACGCGTGGGGATACATTGTTTTTACAGACCGGGGAGGAGACCGGATTGAGCGAGCGTTGTTCGGTGGTGGCGGCAGTCGGGAGCTATTTGATATCTTCGGTTCACGGGCAATCCGGATGGCGATCGCCGGTTATGACTACGGCGACCAAGATTTTTCTGTCTACGATGAGCTGCGAAATTTCGTCGCCGAGCGAAACCCATCGACAATAGCGGTTAACACTTCCGATTGGCTTGCGATTGCAGATGGAATATCTCATTCACAGTACGTAAAGCTCCAGAAAATCCTTGGCCCCGAGTATTCCAAGAAAATCGTCTCAGCGGAAAATGTGATCACGGATTTCCGGGCGCGTCGGACACAGCGGGAGATCGTTGCCTACGCGAATGCGTTGGAAATACACCGTCAAATTCTCGAACGCTCTTTGTCCAATGAGGTGATAACACCAGGCGAGACTACTTTAGGGGAAGTGGGTGCGTGGGTTAGAGAGCAGTTTCACCAGCGCGGCTTGTTGCGAGGCCCCGATGCAGGCGCAGGGTCCCCCGGGATCCTGTATTCAGCGACGGCGTCAAAGCTGGGGCGGTTTGATGATGATGACTACGTGATCCAGCGTGGTGATTTCCTGACGTTTGACACAGGTGTTAGATATCTCGACTATTTTTCGACGGATTACAAACGCAATGCTTATGTTCTCAGGGAGGGTGAAACTGCTCCTCCCGAGAGTATTCAGCACGCATTTGATCGAGCTATCGGTGCTCGTGAGATCATGCGCAAGGAAATCAAGGTTGGTCGAACGGCTGGGCAGACGTTGGCTGCCAGCGTGGAAGCAATGGAAGCTGCTGGCTACATTTACACACCTTTTACCGATATCGGTGAAGATGACTACATGCTTGTGCAGGAGGCACTCATCAATACCGACAAATCGGGATTTTCTATTGATTTTCACAGCCAGGGGAACAACAGCGGTAGCTTGGTGACGGTCGGACCTTCGGTGGCTCCTTTTCGATCTGACCGAGATCACTTAGTAATTCAGGAAAACCACATGTTCTCTTTCGAATACATGGTGCACACGAATGTTCCAGAACGTCCTGGCTATCCTGTTTCGATCAACATCGAAGGCAATCACATCGTGACCAGCCGAGGTGTGGAATACCTTTATCCGCCAAATGAACGAATTTTGCTGATTTACTAAGCTTTTAGGGGAGCGAAACGCATTGAGCCTTAGACGTCGGGCATTTGTTGTAATGGTTGCATTCCTGGGTATGGTGGCGGTGGGCTCGCATGCTTTGCCCAATGCTTTTGGTGCGAAACAGGGAAGCTACGAGGATCTCCTTGAGCTATTCCGACAATTCAGGAATTTTCAGCGATCGGAAATCCAGACAACCGTGCCTGACTATTCCGCGACCACTATGGCGGAACAGTTTGTCGAGTTGCGCCAGTTTCAGCGGAGACTTGCTGATATCGACATTGATGGTTGGTTGATCCATGAGCAGGTTGACTACCACCTGGTGCGGGCGGAGATGAACGGTATGGAGTTCCAGCATCGCGTGCTGGCTCCTTGGTCGCTCGATCCGGGGTTTTACAATGATGTATTGCCACGCCTTGGTAGGGCACAGGATTTCCCGCTCAGTGAATCTAGAGCCGATGAGTTGCAAGTTCGTCTCAGGGCCGTCGCCAAGATAATCGAGCAGGCCAAGGTGAACCTTAACGACTTCTCCCGGATTGCCGCCGATCTCGGCACGCTTGCTGTCCTTTCACTGGGAGACACTCGTGAATCGTACGAGCAAATCGTCGCTGATCTTGCCGAGCATCATCCGGACTTGGAGGAGGATGGTCTTGAGGCCCTTGCCGCAATCGACGACTACATAGCGTGGATAGAGAATAACAAGCGCCGAATGACTGCCCGGGCTGGGGTCGGCAAGGAAAACTATAGCTGGCTGATGAAAAACGTTTACCTCTTCCCGTACACCTGGGATGAGGTTCGTATGATCGTGGAACTTGAAGACAATCGTGTCAGGACTTTCCAGCGCCTTGAGGAGAATCGCAACCGAAACGTTCCTCCAATTGAGCCAGTTCAGTCACAAGCTGAGTACAAAGCTAGCGTCTCTGAGGCGATTGAGCATCTGATGGGTTTTCTAGTGAAAGAACGAATTTTCACGGTGGATGACTATTTAACACCGGATGGATACTTTGGCTCATGGCATGGATTCGACAATCCTTGGCCCGAAAAGCACGATTATTTCTTCAATTTTTCTCATCGTGAACCGCTAATGGAAGAGACGCACGAGATGGTTGGGCACCATTTTGACGGGTTACGTTCACGGAATGATCAACGTGAGATCCGTGGTGGTAGACGGCCGTACAAGATTGGCACCGCGCGGGGAGAAGGGCTCGCGTTTGCACTTGAGGAACTGCTAATGCACGCCGGCTATCTTGACGGCAGGAACCCTCACGGACGCGAAATTACCTATGAGCAATCTGCCTTTCGCACCGTCCGTGCCCTTTCGGACATCTATATGCACAGCGGCGATTGGAGCTATGAGGATGCGTATCAGTTCTGTGTAGAAAATGCGCCCCACGGTGAATTGCTCGATGGCAGTCACCATCTATGGTTCGAACTTGATACCACCCTGAGGGGTGTCGGGCACCACATGCTCATGGTCGTTGGGAAGGTTCAGTTCATGAAGCTAATGAGAAATCGTGCGAACCAGCTCGGTGATGATTTCGTTCTCGAGGAATTCATGGACGATGTCCTCAACACCGGATCGATTCCCTGGTCCTTAATTCGTTGGGAGATGACTGGGTTAGACGACGAGATCAAACAATTGACCATGCAGTGAACCACGCTCTGTTGGACTCCTTGTTTTCAATGCCGCGCAGTTAACTAGACAGACGAATTAAGAAGTGACTACGACAAACTTTTCGTCACGGGAAATTGCACTGAAAGTTACGGTTCTGCTGTTTCTGGCATCAGCAGCCACAATGGCTTATGCAATACAGGACCAAGTTGTTGAGCCTTTTCCACTGATCGAAACAGGGGAGCAGGTGGTGGCTCCCCCGGATGGGACACATCTTTTTTACACGAAGTACATCAACGCTGACGGTGTTGTCATCGTTAGCTCCGATGCTGTGCCCGATGCTGCATTAATCGGGGCTTACCGGACCATCCTGCATTTGACGAGTCACCGGCCAGACGTTCTCGAAGCTATGCTGCAACACAAGCCCCGGATCTCGATCATGGGGCTATCGGAAACAGCTTCGGACTTGCCTGAATTTGGCTCCTCCAGTGACGGGCAATGGGGCCTCGGCCAAATGCCTGATTCGTCGACCAGCTTGGTGTCCGTACGCGGTGTTTGCTACCCGGGTAATGGCGAGTATCGAGCTAATTTTCTGCTCCACGAGTTTGTCCATGCCATGCAAAACTTGGGCTGGCCGACAACAGACCCTCAAATTGAAGATGAGGTATGGGGGGCCTACGTAAATGCGGTTAAACAAGGTTATTTCAAAGCCCCTAGCAACGAACCGCTGGAAGGCATCACCCCGTTCGACGCATTTGGGGACGACGAGTACCTTACCCACAATGTGAACGCCTGGTTTGATCTGAACGAATCACTGCCCGGTCCCTGGGTGGATGTTCAGATCGGCGACAGTGGTCCCCCTTCAGGTACCCGTGCTCAACTCCGTAGCCGCGACCCACAGCTGTACAAAATCATCGGACGCTTTCTGCCTGATACTTTGGGAGATCTGATGAACGGTTGCAGCGTGGCTACTTTGCCGCTCGATCCGAACTAGCAGATTGACTCGATCGAGCCGCTGGCTAACTGGTCTGTGGTTTCGTCGGGATAAAGCCGCCGAGGTACCAGCACGAAACGAAAACGGGCTGTAGCCTGTGGAAACATAGTCTCTATTGAACGCGTTGGTTAGCCCTGCGTCGGTACGCAAGCATGACGATACTGACCGTTACGGCGAAAATTAGTCCGTTGAGAGCCTGCGTAGCGGCGACGCCAATAATGGTGGCTAAAGCGCCGATTTCGAGCTGGCCGAGCGGGCCGAAGCCCCGGCTGAGATTCCATATGCCAACGGCGGCGCCACGGTCCATATCGCCGACATTTTGTTGCAGTACGGCGGGTAGCAGAGCGTCGACGCTTCCCCAGGCGAGGCCAACCACGCCCATTAGTGCAAGCGACAGCAAATATGAAGTTGAAAAAGAGAACGCCATAAGCCCGAACCCGAAACCAACGCAGATCAACGGCAGTAAACGCTCGGGCCGCACGTGGCGCGCCAAACTTCCGAGCAGCAGCACCCCGACGACGCCGCCAGCATTGCGCGCAGCCACTAGGTTGCCGAGACCCTGTTCATTGACTTGGAGAATGTCACGGGCAAACGATGGTGCAAGCACTTCGCTAGAGTAGGCAAAGACTTCAGCCGATAGTGCAATGATCGCGAAAGCCAGTACTGCTGGGGTGTTTATCAGCTGGCGGATCGACCCCCACAGCCCGAGAGAGGCTGACGGCACGCCATCATCTTCTGCGGAAGAGAGATCTCGGAAAGCTCCGGCCTCCGGGGCGATTCTTGGAATTATTGCCAGCAGAAGCCCGCTACTCAAATAGGTTACAGCCATGGCAGCAAAAGCTCCGACGCCACCGAACACGGCGAGCAAGAATCCTGTTGATATTCCCCCAACGATACCGAAGAGCTTGTTGGCGAGCTGCTCGAGAGCCAGGCCATTAACTGCATTGTCTGGCCCAACGACATCGTAGACATAGGACTTGGCTAGGGTCGTCTCGGCAACGTCAAAGATCCCCACGAGCATGGCAACGATTAACACGCCTCGGAAGCCAAACCATCCCTGCATACTGGCGATCGTGGCCACTGCGGACATGCCGAAACCGAAGAAGTTAGTGGCTTGCAGCATGATGCGCCTGTCCATCTTGTCAGACATGCTGCCGATCGGTACGGAAAAAAATAGGCGTGGCAAGATGCGGATTGCTAGTGCCTGGCCGACACCAAAGGGCGAGCCAGTAAACTCCAGTGCTAACCAGCTTATTGCCACGGTGCTGATGTGCGCCGAGTA
>JAYYTT010000036.1:0-10756 GCA_036344375.1 Acidobacteriota bacterium
GGGAAGGCTACGGCAAGTTTTGGTCCCAGCTTGTGCGCGAGACGATGCAACGTGACAGTGCTGAAGAGATTGACTTTGAGATCGAGCGCGCAGGTGACGAAGCGGTTGTGACGGTGCGTACAGTGACCGAAGAGGGCGCGTTCCGCGTGGGTCTGGAGCCGCACCTCGAAGTTATCGAACCGAGTGGATCCGGCGTGGTGCTCGAAGTCAATCAGGTCGGGCCAGGAACTTACCAGGCGAAGCATTCTCTGCTTACCTCGCCCGACACCCCGTATTTGTTTCGGCTTTCGGCGGACGATGTCGATGCTCAATCGCAGGAACTTTTCTACCCTTATACTGACGAATATCGCCTCTACCCGCCGAACACCGAGCTACTTATAGCTGTTTCCGAGCAGACCGGCGGGAAATTGTTGCCTGAGCCCGAAGAGATTTTTGACGACTATGGTGAAGCGGCTTCGGTGCCCACCTCGCTGTGGCCGTTTTTCGCCTCCCTAGCGCGTCTTTGCTACCTGCTGGATATTGCGATGCGACGAGCGCCCTGGTTTTGGCGTTACTTCTCTTCTTCACCATCGCTCAGATAAAGCGTTGATTATTTAATCCGCGTCTACGAGCTATCTCCTGGACTGCTTAAGGCTCCGTACTTCAGTTTGTTGACACGTGCACGGCCGGCGATCTCAACGGTGACAATGTAGAGGTTGTCATATTCCCAGGCTTCTTCGATTGGGGGCACTTGGCCGGCGCCGAACGCTTCGATTAGGGCTGGCACCGTGTTGCTGTGTCCAGCGATGAGGACAACACCACCTCGGTTGTTGGCCTCGATGAGTCCAACAAGCCCTATGATGTCTGCCGCTGGGTGTTCCCTGATCTCGAAACCGAGTTGTGTTGCCAGAGGCCGCACGGTAGTCCTGGTGCGTTCGTAAGGTGAAGAATAAATCGCCGTTACATTGGCGTCACCAAGAGTCCTTGCCAGTTCCTCTGCTCTCGCTAAGCCAGAAGTGTTGAGTGGCGGGTCGTTGTCTGACGCTCCGATAAATTCCGGATCACTCGGGCCTGCCTTCTCCGCGTGCCGGACTAGAAAGACGGTGGTTGTCACGGCCTGAGCTGCTGGTTCTGATGTGTCTTTGGGAAGCGCTCTGGTCGTCGTGTCCCCTGCGCATGCCGCGCATAGCGGCACAACTGCGATGACAATAGAAACAAAGAAATTTCCGTGGTCCTTCAGGATTCTCAACACGGGAACAATTCTAGCAGCTAAGTAGGCGTGGAATTATTGTGATGCGTTGTTCAGGGTCGTTTAAATCAACTATTTATTTCGTCCACGCGGTTGCCGACTAAATACACGCTGAACACTAAGGTGGCGAGTCGTGGAAGGCCTTGCCGGGGGTTGCGGTCTTGATGTCGATGTTCATAATCAGCCTATGCCTATTGACCGAATGTCCGCCGAACTTGCGGCTCACCTGACTCAGTTAGAAGACAACGGCACCGCCAAGGGCGCCGAATCGGTGGTTGTTGCTGCCCACCCGCCCTCAGGTTCCAGCGGCCCGCGCTTTAATCTTGCAGGTGAAGGCGAGCGTGCGTTTATACGGATGAACTCGAACTCGTACCTCGGGATGTCACTGCGATCCGACATTATTGCTGCCGAAGAAGAGGCCGCTGGACGTTTCGGTGCTGGACCCGGAGCAGTGCGCTTCATCAGCGGGACTTGCTCACCACACGTCGAACTGGAAGCAAAGCTTGCGGAGTTCCATAGGCGTGAGGCTGGCATGATCTTCTCAGCCGCATACGCGACGATCATGGGTACGATTACGTCACTGGTAACGAAGGAAACGGTCATCATCAGTGATGAACTGAACCACAATTGCATCATCAACGCCGCTCGGTTATCACGACCGCTAGATAAGGCTATTTACCCGCACCTTGATCTCGCATCGCTCGAAAAACAGATCGAGATTGCCAAGGGGAGAGCCAAGCGGGTACTGATAATTACCGACGGAATCTTTTCAATGCGTGGTGACCATGCCCCGGTCGACAAAATCATGGAGATCGCGACGCGTCACGATGATGCTTTCGAGGAGAATGTCGTGGTTATCGTCGACGACTCTCACGGCGTCGGCGCCTTCGGTGCCACTGGTCGTGGTACCGAGGAGTACACGGATTCGTCACCAGTTGACATTTTGGTGGGCACCTTAGGCAAGGCGTTTGGGATTAATGGTGGCTACGTTGTCGGTAACCGAGTTTTGGTCCAGTTCTTGCGTGAGAGTGCACCATTTTATATTTATTCGAACCCAATCACTGCAAGCGAGGCGGGCGCTGCGCTCAAGGCGTTAGAGATTCTCGATTCGGAAGAGGGTAGGGCGTTGCTCGACAAGCTACGCGCGTTGACTATGCGGTTTGAGACCGGTCTCGTCGATCTTGGCTTCGAGGTCATCTCAGGGGAACATCCCGTAGTGCCATTGATGGTTCGTGACACTGATCGTACTCGGACACTAGTCAAGCATCTATACGATAACGGAGTGCTAGTTACCGGATTGGTGTTTCCAGTGGTGCCGCGTGGGGATGAGGAAATCCGTTGCCAGGTGAATGCCGACCATACGGAAGGTGACATCGACACGGTTTTACGGGTATTGGCGGAGGCTTTGGAGTAACGGAATTTGGGTTAGCGTTGCAATAGGGAGATAGTTATGGCGAACGTGCGGCAGGCTGCGGCAGCCGGCACGTTTTATCCGGCCGATCCTGAGCGGTTACGGGATCATGTTGAAACAATGCTTGGGGAAGCAGCTAGTCTAGGTGATTCTAGTGCGCAACCTTCTCCGATCCCCAGAAGTGTTGCCACGCCAGTGCCGCTTGCTCTAATTGCTCCCCACGCTGGATACATTTATTCGGGCCCGATCGCTGCTAGCGCGTTCAAAACACTGGAAGCGTTATCACACCCGATACATCGTGTCGTCATCATTGGCCCTTCACACTTTGTCCCGTTTTCAGGCGTGGCTCTTCCAGAAGCTGAGGTTTTCGAAACGCCGCTCGGCAAGATTCCTGTCGACATTGCTGCCATCGACCGGATTCGCAATATTGATCCGATTGTTACCTGGGACGAGCCGCATCGGCATGAACATGGGATCGAGGTTGAGCTTCCTTTTCTGCAAACAGTTCTAGGCGATTTCGGGCTCGTGCCGCTCGTCACCGGTCACTCTACCGCCGAGCAGGTTGCCAAGATTGTCGATGCTCTTTGGTGCGATAGCACTGTCGTCGTTGTTAGCTCCGACCTGTCCCATTTTCACAACTATGACACCGCTGTTCGCCTTGACGCAGAAACCGCTGACGCAGTTGTCAATGGCCGACCACAGGATCTTGACGAGCGTAGGGCTTGCGGTCACCTGGCAATCCAGGGTCTGATGATCGCCGCGGAGCGCCTTGGCCGCAGCATTACTTTGATCGATCTGCGTAACTCTGGGGATACCAATGGACCCCGCGACGAGGTAGTCGGCTACGGGGCGTTCTGCTCGACCTGAGGCGTGCGACGAAACTGGCGAACGGGTACGATTCACTCATGCTCGAAGCTGTCGCTCGCCGATTGGGAATTTCCAAAGGCAATCGCTGCTCACATCGCGGCGCTCAGGTAACTCTCTGGGTTCTGGCGCTCCTCGTTTTTGGGGCGCCATCAGTAGCCGAGGCTTATGTGGGTCCGGGCGCTGGGATCGCGTTCGTCGGATCGTTTCTGGTCATATTGACAACGATTGTCCTTTCGTTTCTGTCTATGTTGGCGTGGCCGTTTCGGATGCTGATCCGTGCGATCAAGTATCGGAATGTTCCTAGATCACTGGTTAAGCGGTTCATCGTCGTAGGACTTGATGGCCAGGATCCGAAGCTTACGGACCGGTTTATGAAGGAAGGTAAGCTGCCGAATTTCTCTGCGTTGGCAAAGGAAGGTTGCTACCATCCGTTACGGACAACATTTCCTTCGATCTCGCCGGTGGCTTGGTCGTCGTTTTCGACAGGCTCCCACCCGGCTCGCCATAACATCTACGATTTTCTTGATCGTGATCGCCGTACCTACCTGCCAGTTCTGTCATCCGTGAAGATTGGCCCTGTTGCTCGGCGGCTAAAGATAGGCAAGTATCGGATCCCGCTTGGCAAGCCTGAGGTGCGGTTACTCCGCAGGTCGAAGTCTTTCTGGCAGATTCTCGGCGAGCACAATATTTGGAGCACTGTGCTGCGGGTCCCAATTACTTTTCCCACCGACCAATTCAAGGGAGCACAGCTATCGGCGATGTGTGTGCCAGATCTACTCGGCACACAAGGAACTTTCATATTTTTTACTACCCGTGAGTCCAACGAGGCCATCAAAGAGGGTGGTATCCGAGTGTACCTGCCATCGGATGGCCCGAATTCCGATCATTTTGTTACTGAGATTCCAGGGCCCGACAACGACCTCATCGAAGGTAGCCCGCCGATGAAGATCCCGGTTGTTATCGACATCGACCGTGTCAACAATTGTGTTGACGTCGCCGTTGATGACGAGCGGTACGCACTAGAACCGGGCAAGCTTACCGACTGGGTCGAAATCGGTTTTAGAGCCGCCCCCGGTATAACAATTCGCGGTATTTGCCGCATGCTGGTCACCGAGATGGAGGAGCATTTTGGCCTCTATATTTCACCGATCAGTTTCGATCCCGAAAAACCGGTGATGCCGGTGTCGCACCCCTCCTACTACTCGACCTATTTGGCAAAGAAGGTAGGTAAGTTTTCGACCCTAGGTCTAGCCGAAGATACTTGGGCGCTCAATGAGGGAATCATCGATGACGGTGCTTTCCTCCAGATGACTTACGACATTGATAAAGAGCGCGAAAAAATGTTTTTTGCCGCGCTGGAGCGGCTGCGCAAAGGTGCCCTAGTGTGCGTATTTGATGCTACTGACCGTATCCAGCACATGTTCTGGCGCTACCTTGATGCTGGACACCCGGCGGCCCGAAAAGCCGCTTTGGCGAATGGTGGTGCTGAGCCTGAGCACAAGGACGCTATCGAACAGCTCTACATTCACAACGACAAACTAGTTGGACGGGTGATGGAGAAAATCGGCGATGGTGACGTACTGATGGTGTGCTCAGACCATGGTTTCAACTCGTTTCGACGCGGAGTTAACCTCAACAGTTGGTTACATGAGAACGGTTATTTGCATCTTGAGGAAGGGGCCCAAGGCACTGCCGAGTGGCTGCGTGATGTCGACTGGAGCAGGACCAAGGCCTATGCCATTGGCTTAACCGGAATCTTTCTCAATATAGAGGGGCGGGAGGGAGAGGGCATAGTCAAGCCGGGTACCGAGGCTGAGGCGTTGAAGAATGAATTAGTGAGGAAAATCAGCGGCCTGGTTGACGAAGAGACTGGAGAGATCAGCGTACGCGAACTGTTCGACACCCAGAAGCTCTACAACGGCCCATATCTGGAGAACGCACCGGATTTGCTCGTTGGCTACAACGCTGGCTACCGTAGCTCCTGGGACATGGCCACCGGTGTGGTTGCCGGCAACATCTTCGAGGACAACGTCAAGGCATGGAGCGGCGACCATTGCATCGACCCGCGCATCGTCCCCGGGGTGCTGTTCTGCAATCATAAGATTGACGTTAGTGACCCAGCGCTGATTGACATTGCGCCGACCGTCCTACAGCAATTCGGTTTGACACCACCCGGGTACATGGATGGGAAAGTACTGTTCAAGGACGTTAAAGATGCGTTGGATTAGTTTTTTTTCGGTTCTGGCGATTAGCGTAAGCGCTTGCGGTGTCGACGATCGTAGCTACGACGAAGGCATGATAGTGATTGGCATCGACGGCATGGATTACGCCTTGTCTCGGAAACTTATGGATGAGGGCCACCTGCCGAATTTGGCTCGTCTGGAGCAAATGGGTGGTTTTCAAGCACTTGGGACATCGGTGCCTCCGCAGAGTCCGGTTGCCTGGTCGAATTTCATCACCGGGCTGGACTCCGGTGGCCATGGTATTTACGACTTCATCCATCGTAATCCGGAGACGATGGCTCCCTATCTTTCGACCTCGAAGCCGATCGAGCCTAGCCGGACCCTGAAGGTTGGCAACTGGGACATACCGTTGTCTGGTGGCGGCATGGAGCTTTTGCGTCGCGGTACGCCATTCTGGGAAGTTCTAGAACGCCACGGAATCCCGACGACGATCATACGTATGCCCGCCAATTTTCCGCCTTCGGGTTCTGCTTACCGTGAACTCTCGGGCATGGGCACGCCTGATGTTTTGGGCACCCCAGGCTACTACTCGTTTTACACCACCATGCCGGAGCGCATCACCAGCAATACCGAGGCGCTTATCGAGCGTGTACAGGTGCGCGATGGCATTGTTGAGGCAGAGCTGCTCGGCCCGCCCAACCCGTTGCTGATCGAATCCGAGGAGCTCAAGGCACCGTTTACTGTCTATGTTGACGGTGAGTATTTGGTTGCCAAGATTGTCGTTGGCCAGGAAGAGTTCATTCTCCAACAGGGGGAATGGAGCGATTGGGTACCAGTGCAATTCGAAATGATTCCGTACCTGCAGTCAATCAACGCCACTGCACGTTTTTTTCTAAAGGAAGTCAGGCCGGAGTTCGAACTCTACGTTTCTCCGATAAACCTCGATCCAATTGGGCCGTTGATGCCGATTAGCACTCCGGTTGGTTATGCCAAGGAGCTTGCAGAGGCAACAGGACGTTTTTACACGCAGGGCATGCCCGAAGACACCAATGCTCTGAATGAAGGGGTGTTCAACAACGCCGACTTCATGACGCAGGTGGCGATGGTCCACGCTGAGATCCGCAACCAATTTGATTACGTTCTGAACGAGTTCCAAGGTGGCTTTTTGTTCTACTACTTTGGCAACCTCGATCAAGTCTCTCACATGATGTGGCGGGCGATGGACCCCGAGCATCCGGCACATGACGCTATCGCCGATGCCCCCTACGTCAATGCGGTTATCGATCGTTACGTCGATGTCGACGAGTTCATCGGCGAAACCCTGGAGAAGTTGCCGGAGAATACGACACTGGTGGTGATGTCGGACCACGGCTTCACTTCGTGGCGACGGGCGATGAACCTGAACACTTGGTTACTAGAGAATGGCTATATCACCCTGATAAACCCACGCCGGGTTACTGGGATTCCCTATTTTGGCAACGTCGATTGGGAAAGCACACAGGCCTACGCAGTCGGACTGAACGGTGTTTATATAAACCTGCGTGGCCGTGAAGCTAATGGCTACGTGATGCCCTCGGATCAAGATGCGCTAAGCGCTGAGATTGCGGAGAAGCTGCTGTCGTTCATTGATCCAAGCACTGGAGAAAAGGCTGTTACAAAGGTTTATCACCGTGACGAAGTGTTTGCCGCTGATGGCTATCTAGATATCGGTCCTGACTTGATCGTTGGCTTCGCCAGAGGTGTGCGCGGCTCGAACGAGTCAGCGCTTGGTGAATTCAGCACTGAGATTATTTTTGACAACAACCACCCATGGAGCGGCGATCACTTAATGGATCACGAAGCAGTACCTGGCGTACTGTTTTCGAGTCGGCCATTGAAACGGGTGGTGACGTCATTACAGAACCTTGCCGGTGTGTTACTTGCAGAATTCGGCATCGAAGACTTTCCACCAACCCCTCAGCTGCCGGATAAGCAATGACAAATTGGGGCGGGGTTCCCCACTGTCGTACCTGAAGAAAGAAAGGGGACATGTTCGGAGGATCCAAGATCACACTTAACAAGGACTTGTTGGCAAGGATCAAGAAGTTTACTGAGATCGCTGGTTACTCATCGGTCGAGGAATTCATCTCCCATGCGCTCGAAAAGGAACTCGCTGTCCTTGAAGAGGCTGACACTGAAGAAGAGATCAAAAAGAAGCTACAAGGGCTTGGCTATATCTCATAAGCGGCCTGGGGGTCAGTGTAGCTGCCTGAACTAACCATGTGGATAATCAACAGTATCTTTGGGGCGACCATAGACTTGGCGTTGTTTCCCTTTCGTGAAATGTCGCCAATGGTTGGCTTGACTTGCTTTTCGCTCGCCACGGGCGTTGGGATGCTCTATGTCTTCAAGTGGACGTCCGACCAAGAAGGGCTTGAGGATGTCAAACGTAAGATCCATGCGGGCATCTTTGAAATTCGACTCTTCAGTGATGACATTCGAGCCATCTTCACGGCACAGCGTGACATCTTCCGTTACAACTTCGTGTACCTCCGACTAGCATTAACTCCGCTGCTGTGGATGATCATCCCGTTCGTCTTGATGGTTGCACAGCTACAGTTGCACTACGGTTACGGAGGGTTGATGGTTGGGGAGCCGGTGATCGTCAAGGTGGTGATGAGTGAAGAACAGGCTGTCGGTGACGGCCTGGAGACAGAAGGTGCTGTCGACAGCAGCGCTGTTGAGTTGGAGGTTCCCGATGGGCTCCGCCTCGAAACACCGCGTCTTACCATTCGCTCATTAAATCAAGCTGAGTGGCGTTTAGTTGCCGATCAGCCTGGTTCCTATGAACTTGGTATCCGGGTGGGGGCCCAAGTCTATTCCAAGAGCGTTGAGGTTAGTTCGCAAGTAGTGAAGCGTTCGCCTATTCGCACCAACCGTTTTCTTGACCAGTTGCTGTTCCCTGGTGAGCCTGGTTTTCCCTCCGGTGCTGCGGTGAGCGCGATTGAGGTGCTATACCCCGAGCGTAAAGTCAACTTTTTCGGTTGGGACACTCACTGGCTGGTTCCGTTCATCATCATTGCGACCATTTTCGCGTTCGCCCTCAAAAAGCCGCTCAGGGTTACTTTCTAGTCTGTGGCCTGTCTAGCGTCGCAACCAGCTTCGGACATGAGATAGGCCTCCCCCAGCTGTTATAGTTGGGATCTCCACTGTCTTTCTGCCCCCCTTCCGACTTGGCGTTTGAAATGAACCTGAGTGTCTCGAAGAAGCTTGCGACTGCGCTGATTTCAGCGCTTTTTGTGCTTTCCACTCTCCTGATAGGGCCTAGCGCTTTTGCACAAACCGGGAGAATCCCTGATCCGCCGGACGGGGCGTGGACATTCCCGGCTAATCCGGTCGATGCGGCAGTTGCGCCACTCGACGCGGTTATGCCGGTGGACCCGTCGATTATCATCGGCGAGCTTCCCAACGGAATGCGATATTTCATTCGCGAGAACCCGTATCCGGCGGGCCGTGTAGAACTGCGGCTTGCCGTTAAGGTGGGCTCACTGCTTGAAGATGATGATCAACTCGGCATCGCTCATTTTGTCGAACACATGTCGTTTAATGGCACTGAGCGCTACGAAAAGCAAGAGTTGATTCATGCGCTGGAGTCATTTGGAATGCAATTCGGTGCTCATATCAATGCGTATACGAGCTTTGATGAAACCGTCTACATGTTGACGATTCCGACGGACGAGGATGTCATCGTTGATACTGCTTTTGAGATCCTTGAAGACTGGGCCAGTGCGGTTGCATTTGAGGATGAAGAGATCGACAAGGAACGGGGTGTCGTCATAGAAGAGTGGCGCCTGCGCCTCGGTGCCGGAACCCGCGTTAACGAAATTCAATTCCCGATTCTTTTTGGAGGGTCGCGGTACGCAGAACGGCTGCCAATTGGAACCGAGGAGAGTTTGCAGAACTTCAGCCACGCTGCGGTTAAGCGTTTTTACCGGGATTGGTATCGACCCGACCTTATGGCGGTTATTGCATCGGGTGATTTTGATAAAAACGACATAGAGCAGCGCATTATCGACGGGTTTAGTGGCTTGACCAATCCTGACGATGGACGTCCACGCGTCACCTACGACATTCCCGAGCATGCCGAAACACGGTTTGGTGTAGCCACCGACCCTGAGATGCAAGTAGAGCAAGTGCAAGTGTTTCATAAAATGCCGATGCGTCCACAAGGAACACATGGTTCTTACCGAAAGACAATCGTCGAGAATTTGTATGGGAGCATGCTTAATCGGCGCCTGCGTGAGCTTTCACAGTCTCGTGAAGCCCCGTTTCTAGGTGCTGGTGCCTCACAAGGGATGATTGTGCCGACTCGTGAGGTCTACATGATCGGGGCGGCGGTCGCACCTGGTGGCCTTAAGAAAGGTCTTGAAACGCTGCTCAAGGAGTCCGCGCGTATCGCCCAGCAGGGTTTTACCGAGACCGAGTTTGAACGTGAGAAAAGTTCTCAATTGCGTTCATTCGAGCGGATTTATACCGAGAAGGCAACGCAGCCGTCGGAAATGTTTGTGGAAGAGTTCCAACGCGCGTTCCTTGAAAATGAATCAGTGCCAGGCATCGACTACGAGTGGGCGTTATACCAGAGATTCATGCCGGAAATCACCCGTGAGGAAGTCAACGCTGTTGGCAGTAGTTGGGTGTCGAGTGATAACCGGGTCGTGTTGGTAACTGCTCCCGAGAGCGCAGCTGACACCCTGCCTAGTGAAGAGGATCTTTTGGCTTTGCTCGACACCGCTGGAACCGGTGAATTGGAAACATATGTCGACACGGTAACTAATCGGCCACTACTCCGGGTCGTCCCCAGTGGGGGGGCGATCATTGAGCGGAAAGAATATCCCGATGTCGGAGTTACCGAGTGGGAACTCGGCAACGGAGCCACAGTTGTCTTGAAGCCCACCAACTTCCGTCAGGATCAAGTTCTCTTTCGTGCTATTAGCCCGGGTGGAACTTCCCTGGCTGACGACAAGAACCACATTGCCGCGTTGTCAGCAGTCAACATGATTTCGGCGAGTGGTTACGGCAGTTTCAGTC
>JAYYTT010000037.1:0-5786 GCA_036344375.1 Acidobacteriota bacterium
CGCCTGATAACCCCCCATCGAGCGACCTCCGGACCGACGTACAGTATGACCACGGCGCTCGAGCTCCGCTACTACCTCGTCGGGAACACCCCACTCAAGCGCTATTGTGCCACCCTGGGCACGGGCAACACCCTCTGACGAATCTGGAGAATGGCGAAATCTGGCTGAATCACCGGCTTCCTGCAGGTTCATCGAAAAATCGATAATGTTAGAAAGTACCTGCGAGTGCCCTTGTGGCTGCATGTTCCCACCCATGACTCCGTATGAAAGCCACGGAACTCCGTCCTTGGTAACCATTCCCGGCATGTTGGTGTGCAGCGATCGTTTGTGTGGACCAATTTCATTCAAATGCCCTGGTTCCATCGAAAAGCCACTTGCACGATTCTGCATTGCGAAACCGACGTCTCCCGGCACAACCGTGGAACCGAATGCCGAGAAGATGCTCTCGATCATCGAAATAGCATTGCGATCCTTATCAACAACGGTGAAATAGACTGTGTCGCCGTGCTCAAGAGGATCGTCCATCGTGGCCTCAAACGGCGAGACCTCAACCAAAGCCCTTTCCATGTCAATTAGCGAGGCGCGTTTTTCACCGTATTCCTTCGAGATCAGATACTCCACTGGCAACGTTCCGAACTCAGGGTCGGCAACGTACTGACCACGATCAGCAAAAGCAAGCTTCTTAGCCTCAACCATCACGTGCAAGGCATCGGCAGAGTTGTGTCCGGCAGATGCGAGGTCGAACTGTTCCATGATGTTAAGCATCATCAGCGCAGTGATGCCGTGGCTATTCGGGGGCAGCTGCCAAACGTCGTAGCCACGGTAATTTGTCGACACCGGATCAACCCATTTGGAGCTATGCTCGGCAAAGTCCTGCATGGTTAAAACGGCACCGTTCTCTTGTCCCCAGGTTACGATCCTCTCGGCGATCGCGCCCCTGTAGAAACCGTCCCTTCCTTGTTCGGCAATCAGCTCGTAACTGCGCGCCAAGTTAGGATTACGAAATACCTCGCCCGCACGCGGCGCCCGTCCCTCGGGTAGGTAAGTTGCCGCCGAATCGGGCCATCGGCTAAGTGCATTCTCCCCAGCACGCCAGTCCCCTGCGATAACGTCAGTTACAGGAAATCCGTTGCGGGCGTAGGTAATCGCCGGGGCTAGGACTTCGTCGAAACTCAAGTTGCCAAAGCGTTCGAGTAGCTCGGCCCAACCATCAACTGCTCCCGGAACCATCCACGAGAGGGTTCCAGAGCCCGGATTGCGCTCAAGTCCCCGTTCTTCAAGAAGTTCACGGGTAAAACCGTAGCCAGAACGCCCAGTGGCGTTGAGTGCGTACATCTGTTCAGTTTCAGCGTCCCAGACTATGGCAAACATGTCACCACCAATGCCATTCATGTGAGGTTCCACCAGGCCAAGCATGGCGTTTACCGCGACTGCAGCATCAATAGCATTGCCACCAGATTTAAGAATGTCGATGCCAACCTGAGCAGCTAGTGGCTGGCTTGCCGCCACCATGCCATGAGGTGCAATTACTTCGGAGCGACTACCGCGTTGGGCACGCGCCGGCCGTCCGTATCCGTAGCCCATTTCTTGCTCCGCTGTCTGCTGCTGAAAAGCTTCTGCCAAGATGATGTGCCCGGAGAACAGGCCCAACTCGCCGAGCAGAATGATCGCCCCGACGGCGATCAATGCAAGAACAACCAAGGTCACCGTGACGCGACGGGTCATGGTCTTTACTCCGGAAACAGAAAGCGGACCAATTCGGGCCACGATCTGCGTAGTTGGGAATGCTGGAAATCGGAGCGAAGTTTAGCAGGGCCAGACGATAATCACGCGGGCACCGATAATCGAATGAAACAAACATCGGTACAACGAACTAAACGTTACGAAGCCGCTGCAGGCAAGCGCAGAACACGCTCAACGCTTTGAGTTTAAGGCACGGTGGCGCTGACGAAGCACTTCATACAAAACCACCGCGACACTGTTGGCAAGATTAAGCGAACGTAGTTGTGGATCGACCATAGGCAACCGCAAGATCTGGGCATTGTGCGATTGGCGAATTCCAAGAGGCAACCCATCACTCTCGCAACCGAACACCAGAACGGTACGCGGCGGGAACAACACGTCCCAGTAGTCACGGGTCCCTTCCGAGGAAAAAAAGAATGGTTCTCCGAACTCTGGCAGCTTCTTTTCAAGGAGTTCCCAATCGGGCCAGATGAGAGGGTTCACGCGCGGCCAGTAATCAAGCCCAGCGCGCTTCACACGTGCATCATCAAGTGAAAAGCCAAGCGGCTCAACCAAGTGCAGTTGGGCTCCAGCAGCTAAGCAGGTGCGCCCGGAACTGCCCGTGTTGCCATGGATTTCTGGTTCCACCAAGACAACGTGCAAGTTGGCCTCAAGGGGCTCAGGAGTGGCGGTCACTAAATCACTCATCATCGTGGTTCCCAAGTCCGTTGTGCCTCACGCAGCAGGCTTCGACTGGCCCAACTTAAGGTAACCGCGCGCGAGGCCATCCATAGGGTCATAGATAACCAAAGAATGTGATTGTCGCCCCGGACAACTGCAACCCAGGCCACGGACCCAAAGATCACGATCGTTGAAAACAACATCGAGTTACGCAGCACACGGCCCTCCGTCAAACCAAGAAAGAAACCATCGTAGATATATGCAGCGGATCCGAAAAGCAGTACCGGAATCAACCAATACCCGAATCGTGTTGCCACCTCAACGACCTCCTGGTGCGATGTCAGCAATGGGTACAAGAACCCTGGCGCTATCACTACGAGGACAGCGAAACCGAGCGCGCAGGCAAACCCAACTACAAGGGATAGCCGTAAAAGCTTGAGCAACCCTTTGGGATCACCCCGGCCACGGAAGGTACCCGCCAAACTTTCAGTCGCAAAGGCAGCTCCGTCAATGAAGTACGAGGCGAGATACTGCACCCTTAATAAGATCGCATTGGCAGCTAGTACTGTCGTCCCGAGCACAGAACTAAAATTGGTGAACAGACTCAAGGCGGTAATTAAACCTAACGTGCGGAACAAGATGTCACGGTTCAGTCGCATCAGGCTCGTCAGCCCATGACGATCAAGGATTTCACCCCACACCCAAGGCCGCGATTCGCGTGACTTCCAAAACAGAAACAACCCTATGGCTACCGCCAAATATTGGCTAATCATCGTCGCCAGCCCAGCGCCAAATGCCGCCAAGCCTAAACCTAAAACAAATACGTAATCGAGAAGGATGTTGCTGACGTTGGCGGCCACAGTAATCAGCAGTACTCGACCACTCTCTTCGCGGCCAAGAAACCAACCGATTAAAACAAAGGAACAAAGTGTTGCTGGGGCCCCCCAAACACGGGCGTTGAAATAGGCGACTCCAGCAGCCTCTACGCCTTCAGCTCCCGAAAGCACCGCGAAGCCCCCGATACGAATCGGAACCTGGAGAACAACCAGAGCGGTCCCAATCGAGAGCGCAAGGAACAGGCCACGGTACAACGTCAAGTAGACGGCTTTCATATTGCCTCCACCCATAGCCTGAGCAGTTGTTCCAGTCGTACCCATGCGCAAAAAACCGAATGTCCAATAGACGTAGTCAAAAACGATCGAGCCTAGTGCCACACCAGCGAGAAAGCGGATGTCCTCAAGGTGTCCGAGGATGGCAGTATCGACCAGGCCTGCTAGGGGCACACTTACGGTTGCCATTATGTTGATTGCAGCAAGGCGCAAGTAGCGTTGGCGCAATGATTGCGTGAGTCTTTCTGACATCCGCGGAGTCTAGCCCGATAGAGTCACGATCGCTCTAATTCTTCTGACAGCAACCACACCACCAAAAAAATAACGGGAACACCAAGCAACCTTGCTCATCTGGCTATAACAAATTTTTGTCAATATCGATTTAATGCATTAGATGGTGCCACTAGCCTGGGGCCGACTAATGCGCGATGACTTATGCACTCGAATCTTCGCTGGGGATATTTGTACTAGGTTCAAACAGCCCCAACTGGCGTAGACTGCCATCATCTGGACGACTGGTCGGCTCTCCCGGACGAATCAAGTTTGAACCACCCAATCCAACCAGGCGAATTCGCCTGCCATCCAGCGGAACTCGTTCCACCAACTTTCGAGCAACTCTCATTATTTCATCGGCTTGGCGCACCGGCACCAATGGAGTATGGGATCGAGTGATCGTGGTGAAGTCCTGGAACCGAACCTTTAGGGTCACTGTCCGAGCGCTGAGACTCCAGCGATCAAGACGGCGTTCCATATCGACAACGAACTGCTTGATATTGGGCCACACCGCCTCCCATGAAGGCTGGTCGTGTTCATAGGTTGTTTCAGAAGAAATGGACTTGGGCCGACTGGGGGGTTCGACCCGCCGACGATCTCGACCGTGAGCAAACTCCCACAACTGCTTTCCCCACCTTTCTCCAAAGAGATGCTGAAGGTTCTCAAGAGAACTGGCAGTGAGCTGTTCAATCTGCTCGAAACCATTGGTGCGCAACCGCTCGGCGTTGGCCGGACCAACTCCCCAAAGCCTCTCCACTGGCAGGGGGGCAAGAAAATTGCGGGCGTCTTCAGGTCGGATAACAGTCAGGCCATTGGGCTTGTCAATATCGGAAGCGAGCTTGGCAAGGAATTTGTTAGTCGAAACACCTGCAGAGCCAGTCAATCCGGTCTTACGATGGATCGAAACACGAATCGACTTGGCGATGTCGACCGGTGAGCTGATGTGTGAAGTCACGTCCAGGTAGGCTTCGTCTAAAGATAGTGGCTCAACGCGTTTGGTCCAGGCATCGTAAATGGCGAAAACCTGCTCTGAGAGTTCGCGGTAACGACCAAATCTTGGCCGCAGGAAAACTGCATTGGGACACAAACGTCGAGCCCGTTCCATGGGCATGGCAGAGTGAACACCATTCCTGCGGGCTTCGTAAGAAGCGGCAGCGACCACACCCCGACGACCGAGACCCCCGACGATGATCGGCTGGCCCGCAAGATCGGGATTGTCTAGCGCCTCAACACTCGCATAGAACGCATCAAGATCGATATGAAGAATCTTGCGAGGCCAATCGGCGCCGATCAGATTCGCTGGTGTGGTCACACGGCCATGCTAGCAGAAGGTCAGGAACCGCTGTCTGGCTCTTTCCGCTCTGGAGAATCTGGTGCGTCCTTTCCTCCAGAAGTTGGGCTTTCAGCCATAATCAACATCGCAAGTAATGCGCAACGCTCGACCGACTTCGCCACATTGATGCACTCGTGGTTGGCGTGGGCTCCATCCCCTACCGCTCCGAGTCCATCTAGCGTGGCCACGAATGGACTAGTCAGGTTACCGTCTGAGCCTCCCCCGGCAACGCCCTGCTCGATTTCCAGGTCCAGATCTCTGGCCGCTTCCAAGGCCAGTTGCCAGAGTGCCTGGTTGCGTGGTGTTCGCTCCAGAGGAGCGCGCTCCAACGATTTCTCAACCTTGAGACTTACCCCCTTGGTGACAGGCTCAAGCCCGTGGATAGCAGCTGTAATTCGTTCTGCTTCGATTGAGTCCGGCACTCGAACGTCGACGATCGCCTGGCTTTCCGGAGCAATCACGTTGGGCCGCAAGCCACCATCGATGGTACCAACATTGACGCTTACACCCTTGAATGGATCATTCAGGTCGAACAGTCGTTGAATCTGATGTGAAAGCTCGAGGATGGCGCTCGCACCTGCTTCAGGATCAAGCCCAGCGTGTGCCGCTTTTCCCATGACATTGACAACGAACTGACTAACGCCCTTCCTGCCAGTCTTTAGCTTGCC